>DASQWY010000371.1:0-2574 GCA_035640005.1 Actinomycetes bacterium | reverse complement strand
CGCGGCGGCCAGCGCACTGCAGACGTCGGCGCCGACCTCGGCGGCGCGGTCGGGGTACAGGGGGCCCTCGGCGCGGATCACGTCCTTGACGGTGCGGCCCTCCACGAACTCCATCACGATGAAGTGCGTGCCGTCCTGCACCCCCGCGTCGAACACCTGCACCACGTTCGGGTGGGTGAGGCTGGCGGCCAGCTGCGCCTCGCGGCGGAAGCGGAGCAGGAAGTCGGGATCGTGCCCGTAGCGGGACTGCAGGATCTTGATGGCGACGCGGCGGGCGAGCAGCCGGTCGTGGCCTTCGAACACCTCGGCCATGCCGCCGGCGCCCAGCAGCCTGCCCACCTCGTAGCGGTCGGCCAGCACCGCAGGCATCGCCATCCCCATCGTCGTCACCGGCCCGGAAGCTTATACGCTGCCGGGGTGTGGGCGCCGTCAGCGCTCGGTTCGACCCAGGTGAAGCTCGATCAGGTCGCTGGCGAGCTTGGGGTTGGCGCGGCCGCGGGTCTCGCGCATCACCTGGCCGACCAGGGCGCCGAGCACGCCGCGCTTGCCGCCCCTGAGCTTGGCGACCAGCTCGGGGTTGGCCTCCACCACCCTGGCCACCACCGCCTCCAGCTCGTCCGTGTCGGAGATCTGTGCCAGGCCCTTGCGCTCGACGATGGTGGCCGGCGCCGCCTCGGAGGTGAACATCTCGGCGAGCACGTCCTTGGCCGCGGTGGCCGAGAGCGTGCCGGCGTCGACCAGGTCGAGCAGCTCGCCAAGGCGCGCCGGGCCGACCGGGTTGTCGCTCATGGTGCGCTCGAACTCGTGCAGGTCGCGCTGCAGCTCGCCCATCACCCAGCCGGCCACGACCTTCGGGTCGCGCCCCTCGGCGACCGCCTGGAAGTAGGCGAGCACCTGCGGGTCGCGCACCAGCCAGCCGACCTCCTTGGCCGGCAGGCCGGTCGCCCCGGCCAGGCGGGCGCGGCGCTCGGCGGGCAGCTCCGGCAGGGTCCGGCGCAGGCCCTCGACCCACCCGGCGGTCGCCTCGATCGGCACCAGGTCGGGCTCGGGGAAGTAGCGGTAGTCGGTGGCGTACTCCTTGGAGCGCATCGGTTCGGTGCGGCCGGTCCCCTCGTCCCAGTGGCGCGTCTCCTGCTGCAGGGTGCCGCCGCCGGCCAGCACCCGCCGCTGCCGCTCGGCCTCGTAGGCGACCGCCCGGTGCAGGCTGCGCAGCGAGTTCAGGTTCTTCAGCTCGACCTTGGTGCCGAGGTCGGCGTGGCCGGCCGGCCGGATCGAGACGTTGACGTCGAACCGCATGGAGCCCTCTTCGAGCTTGGCGTCGGTCACCTGGAGGGCCAGCAGCACCGCCCGCAGCTCCTCGGCGTAGGCGCGCGCCTCGTCGGGGGAGCGCAGGTCCGGCTCGGAGACGATCTCGACCAGCGGGATGCCGGCCCGGTTGTAGTCGACCAGCGAGTGGTCGGCGCCGTGGATGCGGCCGGTCGCGCCCACGTGGAGGGTCTTGCCGGTGTCCTCCTCCAGGTGGACCCGGGTGATGCCGACCCGCTTGCTGTCGCCGTCGACGTCGACGTCCAGCCAGCCGCCGGTGCACAGCGGCTCGTCGTACTGGGAGATCTGGTAGTTCTTGGGCATGTCCGGATAGAAGTAGTTCTTGCGGTGGAACAGCGACCGCTCGGCGATGCGGCAGTGCAGGGCCAGCCCGATGCGGGCCGCGAACTCGATCGCGCGGCCGTTGGGGACCGGCAGCGAGCCCGGCTCGCCCAGGCACACCGGGCAGGTCTGCGTGTTCGGCTCGGCGCCGAAGGTGGTGGCGCAGGCGCAGAACATCTTGGTGGCGGTGGCCAGCTCGCAGTGGGTCTCGATGCCGATGACCGTCTCGTAGTGGCGGGTGCCGGCCTCGGTGGTGGCGGTGGCGGTCATGGGCACCCCTCCCCCCGACTCCCCGGGGCGCCCGTGCCGGGTTCCCCGGACCCCTCCGGCGTCCGGTCGTGGATCGCCGGGATCAGGTCGCTCGGGCGGTTGTCGAGGCCGAGGTCCTGCTCGAAGGCGAAGGCGGCCCGCAGCATGGTGGCCTCCCCCAGCACCGGGGCGATCAGCTGCAGCCCGACCGGCAGGCCGTCGGCCAGCCCGGCCGGCACCGACACGGCCGCGTTGCCGGCCAGGTTGACCGGCACGGTGAACACGTCCGACAGGTACATGGCCATGGGGTCGTCGACCCGGGCGCCGAGCGGGAACGCCACCGTCGGCGAGGTCGGGCCGGCGAGCAGGTCGAAGCGCTCGAAGGCGGCGTCGAACTCGCGCCGCACCAGGGTGCGGGCCTTCTGCGCCTGGCCGTAGTAGGCGTCGTAGTAGCCGGCCGAGAGCGCGTAGGTGCCGAGCATGACGCGCCGCTTGACCTCGGGCCCGAAGCCGGCCTCGCGGGTGCGCTGCATCATGTCGACCACGTCGCTGGGGTCCTTGACGCGCAGGCCCCAGCGCACGCCGTCGTAGCGCGCCAGGTTGGAGGAGCACTCGGCCGGCGCGATCAGGTAGTAGGCGGACAGGGCGTACTCGAACGACGGCAGCGAGCACTCCTCC
>DASQWY010000370.1:0-17024 GCA_035640005.1 Actinomycetes bacterium | reverse complement strand
CCGGCCCG
Organism: Actinomycetes bacterium; assembly: GCA_035640005.1. Classification (GTDB taxonomy): domain Bacteria; phylum Actinomycetota; class CALGFH01; order CALGFH01; family CALGFH01; genus DASQWY01. The sequence continues at coordinate 17,016 of DASQWY010000370.1, read as the reverse complement.
ATCCGCCGGTGCGGGTTTTGCAGCGCCAGCTCCCGGGCTTCCTCGACCGACTCGCACTCGACCACGAAGTAGCCGCCGATCAGCTCCTTGGCCTCGGTGAACGGCCCGTCGACCACCCGTCCGGCGTCCTCGGCGGGTTCGATCCGGAACCCTCCGTCGCGGAGCTGGCGGCCGTCGCGCAGCCTGCCGTCCGCGGCCAGCCGCATCGCGAACTCGTCCACCGCCGCCACCACCTCCGCGGGCGCGGCCTTCCCCAGCCGCTCCGCGGGAGCCAGCATGCTCATCAGGAATTCCATGCCACCGGCCTTCCCATTCGCCGTCGGGATCACCTCAACCTATGACGACACCACCATCCCCGGGTTGTCGACACGGGGCCGGCCTGGCCGGAGGCCCGCCGCGCTACTGGTCGCCGGGTGGCTGGGCGGTGGGCAGGCGGGCGGGGTCGGGCGGGGCGGCCGTGGCGGCCCGGCGGCAGGTCTCGCAGTGGGGTCGGCCGCAGGCTCGCTGGTAGTCGCCGCGGCCCAGCGCCGCCAGGGCGGCCTCCAGCAGCCGGGCCTGCTCGTCCAGCTCCGCGCGGCCGAGGTGGCGGCTCTCGGTGCGCGGCCACTCGCCGCCGAGGTAGCAGTAGGAGGCGGTGCAGCCACCCTCGGGCAGCTCGCCCAGCTCGCGGAGGGCGACCGCGTAGATGCCGAGCTGGTCGAGGCCGCCGGCGGCCTGCTCGACCTGCCTGCCGGTCTTCCAGTCGACCAGCTCCACCCCGTCCAGGCCGCGGAAGATGGCGTCGATGCGGCCGCGGACGACCCACTCGCCGACCCGCAGCACCACGGCGACCTCAGCCTCCGGCGGGTCCATGTCGGCGTAGCGGGTGGCGGCGAAGTTGCGGGCGGCCCGCTCGACCAGGCCGGGCTCGGCGGCGCCGCCGGGCTGGTCGCCGACGTCGTCCAGGTCGACCAGGGCCCCGCTCAGCCAGCGGCCGTTCACCTGGGGCGCCCGGTCCAGCGGCGGTCCGGCGGCGGGCGGCCCGGGGACGGTCGGGTCCTGGCCGGTGGCGGCGCGGGCGCGGCGCTCGAGCAGGCGGTGCACGACCGCGCCGAGGCGGGCGGCGGGGCGGGGCGGCTCCGGCAGCGGGCGGACCACCGTCCAGTAGAAGTCGCGCGGGCAGCGGGCGTAGGTGAGGACCTGGCTGACGGAGAGGATGCGGGGCGGGGCGAGCGCCGGGGCGGCCGAGTCGGTGTGGCTGGCCTGCAGCAGGTGCCTGCCGGCCTCCAGGGCGGCCTGGTAGGCGTCGACCTGGCCGGGCGGCACCCTGGCGGCCAGGGTCGCCGGGTCGCCGCGGGCCAGCTCGACCGCGGCGGCCATCCCTTCGGGGAACAGCGGGTCGGCCAGGTCGTCGGGCAGCCGCGCCGGCGGCGGCCAGCCGACCCGCGCGCGCAGCCGCTCGGTGAGCGGGCTGGCCGGCGGCTCCTCCGCGCGGGTGAGCACCTCGACGGCCGGGTGGTCGGCCGCCTCCCGCCAGAACGGGCTCGGCCCCTTGGGGGTCTTCTCCGATCCCTGGTACCACCAGGCGGCGGTGAGCACCAGCAGCTGCTTGGCCCGGGTGATGGCCACGTAGAACAGGCGCCGCTCGTCCTCCAGGGCGCGCTCGTCGAGCTGGGCCCTGAAGGCGCGCGGGTTGCCGTCGAAGCGGGGCAGGTGGCCGGCGTCCTCGCGCAGCTCGTAGGGGAAGCCCTGGGCGCGGCGCGGGTCGGCGACCCGGGCGTCGGGGAAGATGCCGTGCTTGGGGGTGCCGTCCCTGGCGGTTCCCGCCGACAGCCCGACCACCACCACCATCGGGAACTCGAGCCCCTTGGCCATGTGGACGGTCATCAGCTTGACGGAGTCGGCGGGGGCGGGCTGCACCGCCTCGACCGGCTCGGCGGCGTCCTCGACCGCATCCAGGTAGGCGAGGAACGCGGCCAGCGACGGCTCGCCCTGGACCGGCGCGAAGGCAGCCACCCGGTCCAGGAACGTCGCCAGGTTCTGGCGGGCGGTGGCGGCGCGGCGGTCCCTGGACGCCTCCAGCTCGGCCCAGAACCCGGTCCGTTCCAGCACGGTCTGGACCAGGTCGAGCAGGGGCGCGCCGGCGGCCGCGCGCAGCTCGCGCAGCTCGGCGGAGAAGGCGGCCAGCCGCCCGCGCGCCTCGTCGTCCAGGCCTTCGACCTCGTCGAGGTGGTCGAGGGCCTCGGCGAGGGCGAAGGAGACGTCGCCGGGGTCGGGGTCCTCGCCGGGCAGCACGTCCTTGAGCCCCCAGTTGTGCCTGGACGCCCAGCGGGCGAGGCGGACCAGGTGCCGGTAGCCGATGCGCCAGCGGGAGCCGAGCAGCAGCCGGGCCAGGGCCACGTTGGCTCCCGGGTCGGCGATCACCCGCAGGGTCGACACCAGGTCGACGATCTCAGGGGTCTCCAGCAGGCCCGACAGGCCGACCACCTCGACCGGCACGCCGCGCTGCTCGAGCGCCTCGCGCAACGGTCCGAGCAGCCGCTTGGACCGGACCAGCACGGCGACGTCGCGCCAGGCCGGCCAGGTGCCGTCGGGCAGGCCCGCCTGGTGGGCGGCGACGACCTGGTCGGCGGCGAACGCGGCCTCGGCGAACTGGTCGGCCAGCAGGGCGGCACGGACCTCGCCGTCGCCGGCGCCGGGCCGGGCGACCAGCGGGGTGCCCCCGCGCCGCTGCTCGGGGACGGTGTCGATGATCGCGTTGGCCAGGGCGAGGATGCGCCGGCCGGAGCGGAAGTTGGTGGACAGCGGCAGCGGGGCGGCGCCGCGCCCGTCCGCGCCGGGGAAGTGCTCGGCGAACGACAGCAGGTTGTACATGGTGGCCCCGCGGAAGGCGTAGATCGCCTGGCGGGCGTCGCCGACGGCCATGATCGACGAGCCGGGCGGGCAGATGCGCTGCATCAGCCGCCGTTGGGCGACGTTGGTGTCCTGGTACTCGTCGAGCAGCACGTGCGGGAAGCGGGCGCGGAGCGCCTCGACCAGGTCGGGGTGGCGCTCGACCAGCTCGACCGCCCTGGCGACCTGGTCGCCGAAGTCGATGCGGCCGCGGCGGCGCTTCTCGGCGGTGTAGCGCTCCACCAGGCGCGCCAGCTCGGTGCGCTCCCTGGCGGCCTGGACCTGCCAGTCCGGGATCCGCTCCCCGGCGTCGGCCCGGTCCAGCATGGCCAGGGACGCGGCCACCACGCGTTCGGGGGCGACGACGTGGTCGGCGCACGCGGAGGCCAGCTCGAGGGTCTTGCGGATGGTCACGCCTGCCCCCCGCACCGACAGGTGCTCGAACCGCTCGGCGTCGAGCAGGCCGAGCAGGATCTGGTACTGCTGGGCCTCGCTGAGCAGGTCGGCGTCCGGCTCGACCCCCACCCTGACCCCGTAGGACCTGACCAGGTCGGCGGCGAAGGCGTTGTAGGTGTCGACGGTGACCTGCTCGCCGGGCTCGACCGGGTGGCCGGCGAGCGCGTCGCGGACCCGCGCGTCCAGCTCGGCGGCCGCCTTGTTGGTGAAGGTGAGGCCGAGGATGCGGCCCGGCGCCACGCCGAGCTGCTCGACCAGGTAGACGATGCGCGCGGCCATCACCGCGGTCTTGCCGGAGCCGGCGCCGGCGATCACGTGGATCGGGCCGAGCGGCGCGGCGATCGCCGCCCACTGCTCGGCGGTCGGCTCGCGGTCCCGGAGGGCCGCGCGGATGCCCGGGGTCACGGTGCCGGCGAGCATCGGGCTCATCGCGCACCTCCCCCGCCGTTGCCGCCAGCGCCCGCCCAGGGCTGAGGGTCGTCGAGGCCGGCGGGGGCGCGGATCGGCGCCAGGACGTCGTCGCCCTGCGGCCACATGGGGCAGATCGGCTTGAACGCGCAGCGGCGGCAGTCCGCGTGCGGGTTGGGGTCGAACGCCTCGGCGGCGGCGCCTTCGAGCAGCCCGACCAGGCGGCGCTCGACCTCGGCGGCGTGGTCGGCCCCCGGGTGCTGGCTGACCCGGGTGAAGCGGCCCATCCGCGCTCGCGCCGGGTAGACGAGCTGCATCTCCACCGGCGGGCCCAGCGCGGCCAGCTCCGGGTCGCGCAGGGCGGCCAGGTAGTAGATGGCCAGCTGCAGCGACCGCTCGGCGTCCTCCTCGCTGGCGGGGGTGCGGGCGGTCTTGTAGTCGAGCAGGACGACGCCGCCGTCCGGGCCGGGGTCGACCCGGTCGATGCGGCCGCGGACCAGGTGGCCGGCGACCTCCATCTCGAAGCCGACCTCGAAGCGGAGGGCGCGCCGGGCGGCGGCGGCCTCGCCGCGGTGCCACAGCTCCAGCATGCCCATGCCGTCCCGCCAGTACTGGTGGGCGATGGCGCGCGAGGGGAACCAGGCCGGGTCGAAGCGGGACCGGTAGGCGGCCTTGAGCGCGGCGGGCTCGTCGGCGACCTCGCCCCTGGCGGCCAGCTCGAAGATCGTGTGCATGAGCTTGCCGAAGGCCATCTGGTAGGAGGTCCGGTCGTCCAGGCCGGCCACGCTGCCGTAGAAGTAGCGGAGGTGGCAGTCCTCGTAGGTGCCGATCCGCGAGTAGGAGGTGCGCAGGCGTCCCTCGGCGGCGATCGGCTCCGGGTCGGTGGTCCAGTCCCGCCGCCACCACCAGGTTCCCGGGTCGACGGCCGGCATGGCGGCGAGCGTGGCCGCCGCGGCCAGCCGCTCGGCGGCCGGCCGGTCGCGGTCGCCCAGCATGCGGCGGAGCGATCCGGCCGCCTCCAGCTGGCCGAGCGGGGTGGAGTCGGCCGGTGGCGGGTCGGCCGGGAACTCCAGGCCGAGCTCGAGCAGGAAGCGGGACGGCTCGCCGCGGCCGTCGACCCGCGAGGCGGTGAACACCACCCGGTCGCGGGCGCGGCTGGCGGCCAGCACGAAGCGGCGCCGCTCGGCCTCCAGCACCGCCCGCGCCCTGGCCACCGCGTCGGGGTCGCCGTCCAGCCGCCAGGCTTCGAACAGCCCCTCGGGCCAGGCGGTGCGGGGAAGGGATCCCTCCAGGCAGCCGGCGACCACGACCAGGTCGAACTCGCGCCCGGCGGAGGCGTTGACCGACAGCAGCGCGACCGCGTCGGCCCTGGCCATGGCGGGCGGCAGCCACGGGTCGCTGGCGAAGTCCGCCCGCTCGACCACGTCCAGGTAGGTTCGCATGCTGGCCCCGGGGCGCCCGTCGACGAACAGGCCGAGGGCGCGGGAGAAGGCGGTCAGCGCGTCCAGCTGCCGCTGCACGCCGGCGTCGGCCGGGTCGGCCTCGGCCCGGCGGACCAGCTCGGCGAAGGCCGGGGCGTTGCGCCACACCTCCCAGAAGCAGGCGTCGGCGTCCAGGTCGACGACCCAGCGCTCGGCCCGGGCGACCAGGGAGCGCAGGCCGGCCACCCGCTCGGCCGCGGCGGCGTCGAGCTCGAACTCGGCGGCGGTCCGCTCCTCGGCGGCCGCGTCGGGGTCGGAGTCCACGGTGGGTCCACCGTTGGTGGCGGGTGTGGCGGCCTCGCCGGGTGGGGGTTCGGCGGCGCTGAGGGGCGGGAGGGCGTCGGCGGAGCGGACCTGCTCGGCAAGGGAGCGGTCGGCGAGCACGGCCGCCCGCCGGAGCGCGCGCAGCTCGCGGGGGTCCAGGCCGCCGAGGGGTGAGGTGAGCAGCGACGGCAGCAGCTCGTCGGCCCGGCTCGGGTCCAGGGCGAGCCGGAACAGGTCCAGCACGTGCCCGACGACCGGCTCGGCGACCAGCTGGCGCTCGCCGGCGCCCAGCCGGTAGGGGACGCCGAAGCGCTCCATCGCCCGCCGGATCGGCCCGCCCAGCCGGCGTTGCGACGGCAGCAGCACCGCCATGCGACCGTACGGGATGGCGTCGCGCCGGTGGGCGGCGCGCAGCAGGCGGGCGACCGCCTCGGCCTCCTCGGCAGGGCCGGCGTGGCGGGCCGCCTCGACCCTGGTGGTGCCGCCGCCGTGCAGGGCGACGGCCGGCCCGGCGGACGCCTGCAGGCGGCGGACCGCGTCCAGGCCGGCACCGCCCAGCCGGCGGCTGCGCTCCAGCAGCACGACCCGGGCGCCCAGCCGCTCGGCGACCTGTGGCAGGGCGCCGGGCCGGGCGCCGCGGAAGGCGTCGATGGTCCCGGCCGGGTCGCCCGCCAGCACCACCCGCGCCCCGCCGGCGGCCAGCAGCTCCAGCAGGCGGAACTGGGCCGGGTCGAGCTCCTGGGCCTCGTCGACCAGGAGGGTCCCGACCTGGGCGACGGTGGCGGCCAGCACGGCCGGGTAGTCCTCGAGCAGGTCGCCGGCCTGGACGACCAGGCCCGCCTGGTCGACCGAGTCCTGCAGCGCCAGGTGCTGGCCGTAGACCTCCAGGAAGGCGGCGGCTGCCATCCAGCTCAGCCGGCCCTTGGCGCGGGCGCGGGCGGCCAGGTCGGCGGGGTCGAGCAGGCGACGCTCGCAGGCGAGCACGAACTCGGCCAGCTCGTCGGTGAAGGCGCGGGTGGCGACCAGCGAGGTCAGCTCGCCCCAGTCGACCACCGGCGGGTCCAGCAGCAGCAGCGAGCGGACCAGGGACCACTGTTCGGGGCCGCTGAGCGGGCGCGGCTCGCCCCGGTAGGCCAGCAGGTCGGCGTGGCCGACGACCAGCCGCCAGGCCAGGGCGTGCCAGGTGGAGCAGCCGAGCCCGCCGCCGGCGGCCGTCTCCAGCCCGGCCAGCAACCGCTCGGTGGAGGCGACCGCGGCCTGGCGGCTGGCGGTGACGAGCAGGGCGGCGCCGCCGGGGCGCCCGAGCAGGTCGCGGGTGGCGGCCTCGAGCAGGGCGGTCTTGCCGCTGCCGGGGCCGCCGAGGATGGCGACGTGGCCGGGCGGGAGGGCGGCCGCCAGCTCGGCCGGCGAACCGTCCGGGAGCGTGGCCGGGCCGGGCCGGTCGCCCGGGACCGACCCGTTCGGGGTGTCGAGGCTTGGCGTGCTCATGATGCCGGCATCGTAGCCACTGCCCGCGACGGACGCGCCGGTCCGTCCACAGGCCCCGAGCCGGCCGGTTCCCCCTGTGGACGGCCGGCCACGGTCGTCGCCGGCGATGGCTAGCCTGCGGCGCGTCAGGTCAACCGCGTCGATCGAGGAATCGAGCAAGAGGAAAGGAGGTGCGATGGCGACGGCCGCCAGCGGCTCCCGGGCGCCCCGGCGGGTCGTCCTCCGGTGGTGGGTCCTGCTGGTCGTGGTCGCCGCGGTGCTGGCCGGCTGCGGGGGCGGGGCGGCGGGACCGCGGCTGCGGACCAGCGCGGCCGAACGGGCCTCCTGGCCCCGGCCGCCGGCGGACGCCGTCCGGGCACGGGTCGAGCGGGTGGTCGACGGCGACACGTTCGTGGCCACGGTCGGCGGCCACCAGGAGCGGATCCGGATCATCGGCGTCGACACGCCGGAGACGGTCGCTCCCGGCCGTCCGGTGCAGCCGTACGGCAGGGAGGCGTCGGGCTTCGCCAAGCACGAGCTGACCGGGAGGACCGTCGGCCTGGCCGGCGACGTGGAGCCGCGCGACCGCTACGGCCGGCTGCTCGCCTACGTGTGGCTGCCGGACGGGACCTTCTGGAACGCCCTGCTGGCCGCCGAGGGCTACGCCCAGCAGCTCACCATCCCGCCCAACGTGACCTACGCCGGCCTGTTCCGCGACCTGGTCGCCGAGGCCCGCCGCGGCGACCGCGGCCTGTGGGCGCGGGCGGGCGGCTGACGGTGCGGCCCGCGGGCGGGAGGCCGGGCGTGCAGCGCGGCCGGCCTCGTGGGGTAGGCTCGCTGGCGGTGCAGCCACCGGAGCGCCGCCGCTTGGAGGACTGCTGGACATGACCGTTCACGACGACCCGGCAGCCCCGGTCGCCCGCAACCCCCGGCGCGAGGCCCAGGACCTGGTCGGCGCCGGCTACGACGCCCGCGTGCTGGAGCCGTCGCCGCCGGCCGTGCAGGACGGCCAGTGGTTCGCCGACGACCCCGCCACCGTGGAGCCCGCCGACCGGCGCCCGCTGGTGGCTCCGGTCCCCGGCGCGGAGCTGACCTGGACGGAGTGGCTCGGCGACCACCCGGAGCACTGCCCCTGGGCGGCGGCACGCTGGCTCGGCGCCCACCGGCGGCTGCCGGTCCCGCCGCCCGCCTACACCGACACGCGCCTGGCCCTGCACCGGCTGGTCGTCTACGTCGTCTCCCCCGCTCGCCAGCGGGCCAACGGCAAGATGGCGCTGCGCTGGACCCTCGGCGGGCTCGGGACGCCGTTCTTCGGCGCGGACGAGCAGGTCCGCGTCGCCGGCGCCGCCCTGGTGCGGCAGCGGGGCGAGACCGCCAAGGCCGAGGCGGTCACCACCCTCGCCCGCGCCGCCGAGCTGGTGCTGGACGGGCCGCCGGACCTGGCCTGGGCGGAGCCCTTCGACGTCCCGCCGGCCGGCGCGCTCGACGAGCCGCTGGCGGTCGACCCGCGGGCGGCGGCGTTCCTCGGCGACTGGTACGGCTTCGCCTGGTCGGTGCTGGAGGAGCTGCGGGCCGACCCGGCCTGCACCGACGCCAGCCGGGTGCAGCTGTGGCCGGAGCACTTCGACGCGGCGTTCGAGTGCCTGCCGGAGGCGCGCCGCGTCACCTTCGGCGGCTCCCCCGGCGACGCCGCCGTCCCGGAACCGTACCTGTACGTGCTGCCCGGCAACTTCCAGACGGCACCGCCGGATCCGTTCTGGAACGCCACCAGCTTCCGCGGCGCGATCCTGCGCCTCGGCGAGCTGCTCGACGCCGCCGACCAGCGGGCGGCCGCCCTCGCGTTCCTGCGCCGCGGGCGGGCGCTGCTGGAGCGCTGAGCGTGCGCCAGCTGCTGCCGGAGCTCCGGGACCCGGTCGACCCGCTGGAGGTCTACGGCGACCTGCCGCCGGCGGAAGGGTCGCGGCCGGGCGTGCGGCTCAACATGATCGCCAGCGCCGACGGCGCCACCGCGGTCGCCGGGCTGTCGGGCGGGCTCGGCGGGCGCGCCGACCGCGCCCTGTTCGCGACCCTGCGCTCGCTGGCCGACGTGGTGCTGGTCGCCGCCGGCACGGTCAGGGCGGAGGGCTACGGCCCCGCCGCGGTGCCGATCGCGGTGGTCACCCGGACGCTGCGGCTGGACTGGGAGCGGCCCTTCTTCACCGCGCAGAAGGCCCGGCCGATCGTGGTCACGGTCGCCTCCGCGCCGGACGCCGCCCGCCGGCGCGCCGCCGAGCTGGCCGACCTGGTCGTCGCCGGCGACCACGACGTCGACCTGCGCGTGGCGCTGGAGGCGCTGGCCGAGCGCGGCTTCCGCGCGGTCCTCTGCGAGGGCGGGCCGACCCTGAACGCCCAGCTCGCCGCCGCCGGCCTGGTCGACGAGCTGTGCCTGACCCTCTCCCCCCGCCTGGTCGGCGGGGACGCCAAGCGCGTCCTCGCCGGCCCCACCCTCCCCGCCCCCCTCGGCCTGCGCCTGGCGTCCCTGTGCGACCAGGACGGCTTCGTGTTCCTGCGGTACCGCTATTCGGACGACCAGGGCTCGCGGAAGCTCGGGTAGAGCGTCAGGCCGCCGTCCACGTAGAGGGTCTGGCCGGTGATGTAGGCCGCGTCGTCGCTGGCCAGGAAGCAGGTCACCCCGGCCATCTCGTCGGCGGTGCCGGCCCTCGGGATGGGGATGTGCTCCTCGACCTGCGCCCGCTTGACGGGGTCGTCGATCCACGCCCGGTTGATCGGCGTGACGGTGGCGCCGGGGCCGATGCCGTTGACGCGGATACCCCTGCCCGCGTACTCGAGCGCCAAGGTGGTGGTGAGGTTCTGCATGCCGCCCTTGCTGACGGAGTAGCCGAGGTAGCCGGGCTTGGGGATGCGCTGGTGGACGCTGGAGACGTTGACGATCACCCCGCCGCCGGCGGCCAGGAAGCGGCGGATGGCCTCGCGGGCGCAGAGGAACGCGCCGCGCAGGTTGACGGCCAGGACCTTGTCGAAGTCGGTGCTGGACAGCTCCTCCGACGGCCGGGAGACCTGGATGCCGGCGTTGTTGACCAGCACGTCCAGCCCGCCGAGCTCGCCGGCGGCCTGCTCGACCATGCGGACGACGTCCCCCTCCTGGGAGACGTCCCCGCCGACCAGCACGTCGCGGACGCCCTCCTGCTTGACCCTGCGGACGCAGGCGTGCACCTGCTCCTCGGTGCCGGCCGCCTCCTCCGGCGCACGCAGGTAGTTGATGGCCACGTTGGCGCCGTACTCCGCGAAGCGCACCGCGATCGCCTGGCCGATGCCGGAGCTGCCGCCGGTCACCAGCACGTTCTTGCCCTTCAGTCCTCGCACGGGATCCCTCCTGGGGCACGGTCCGTCCGCCAGCTAGTCCGCCGAGCCGCGCGGGCGTTACAGCGGCCGGCGGCTCAAGCCGGCCGCCGCCCCAGCCGACATGTTGCACAGGCCGTGTGCGAGCGTCGGGACGCGGAGGGGACAGCATGGCCCGGATCCTGGCCGTCGACGACGACCCCGACATGCTCGACCTGCTCGGGGACGTGCTGCGGGTGGGCGGCCACCAGGTGATCACGGCCGACTCCGGTCCCGCCGCGACGGCGGCGCTCGCGTCGGACGGGCCGGTCGAGCTGATCGTCTCGGACGTCAGCATGCCGGGGATGAGCGGCCTGGAGCTGCTGGTGCTGCTGCGCCAGCGGCCGGGGCTGGAGCGGCTGCCGGCGATCTTCGTCACCGCCCTGCCGCTGTCGGGGGTCCTCAAGGTCGACCTGCAGCTCGGCGTGCTCTACCTCAACAAGCCGTTCGACGCCTCGGCCCTGCTCGACGCGGTCGACAAGTCGCTGGAGATCGGGCACGTCTGGTAGGCGGTCTCAGCCGGCGACCTGGGGCCGCTGCTCGGGTGCCTCCGGCGCCAGGGTGAGCGGCGGCGCCGCCCGCGGCAGGCGTACCACGAAGCACGCGCCGGTCGGGCGGTTGGGCTGGTAGGAGACGTGCCCGCCGTTGGCCTCGACGAGCTGGCGGACGATGAACAGCCCCAGCCCGGTGCCGGTCCCGCCGCTGCTCGGGGCCCGGGCGAACCGCTCGAACAGCCTGGGCACGAACTCGCCCGGCACGCCGGGCCCGTGGTCGGCGACGTGGATCTCGACGACCCCTTCGGCCTCGGTGGCGGCGATCCTGACGGGTGGGCCGCCGTACTTGGCGGCGTTGCCGACCAGGTTGGCCAGGATCTGCTGCAGGTGGCCGGGATCGACCAGCGCCCAGACCCGCCCGACCTCGCCGTGGGAGACCGCGGGCAGCTCGTCCTGCAGGCCGCCGACGGTGTCGATGACGGCCTGGTGGACGGAGACGGGCGCGGGCTCCGGGAGCAGCTTGCCGACGTCCAGCTGGGTCATCGTCAGGATGTCCTCCAGCAGCTGCTGGAGCCGCCGGGCCCCGCGGAGGATCTTGGCGGCGAACTTCCGCGCGTCGTCGCCCGCGGCCGGGTCGACCTCGCCGTTGAGCAGCTGGGCGTAGCCGAGCACCGACCCCAGCGGCTGCCGCAGGTCGTGGGAGAGCATCGCCACCAGGTCGGTCTTGAATTCGTTGGCCTCCCGCAGCTCGGCCCGCTGCAGCCGCACCGTGCGGAGCTGGCCGAGCACCACGGCCAGCACCCAGATCAGCCCGGCCAGCAGCGCGCTCAGCGCCAGCCCGACGGCCAGCACCGTCGGGCCCTTGATGGCGGCGTCGGTCAGGGTCGGGGAGCCGGGCAGTGGCTCGGACCGCAGCAGCAGGCGGCGGCCGCCGAGCGTCAGCGTGCCGCTGCGCACGTCGCCGCCGACCGCGCGGAACCCGTCCGGGAAGCTGGCGAGCAGCCGGGCCGACCCGGCCGTCTGCTCGTACAGCTCGGTTCCGGTGTTCACCTGGCGGGTCGGGTACGACCCGGCCAGCAGGTCGCGCGCCCGGAACGAGCCGGACGCCCAGCCCCGCAGGGCCGCCCGGCGCTCGGCGACGTTCCCGGGGTGCCCGCGGTACACCGGCACCAGCAGCCGGAAGGCCGCCGGCCGCCGCTCGCGCGGGAGCGCGCGGTCGGCCTCCAGGGGCGCCTCGCGGCTCAGGGTGGCCTGCCCGCTGTCGCGGGCGCGGTCCATTGCCTCGCGCAGGACGGGGTCGAGGCGGGCGTCGGACCCCGGCGCCGGGCCAGCGCGCCCGCCCGGCTCGCTGTACAGCGCGACGTAGTAGGCCGGCCGGCGGCCCGGCGGTGTGACCTGGAAGCCGGCCGGTCCGTCGTGGCGGGCGCTGGCGAGGAAGCCGGCGAGCCGCCGTCCCGGCACGTCGGCGTACCAGCCGATGCTCTGCAGGCCCGGGTACATCCGGCGGAATTCGAGGGCGTCGGCGAAGGCGTGGAAGTCCGCGCGGCTGACGAAGGTCGACGCCAGCACCAGGGCCCGCTCCGCCATCAGGACGTCCTGGTAGCGCCGGATCGCGTTGCCGACGGCGGTGGTCCGCGAGGCCGCGGTCCGGTCCAGCCGGTCGGCGTGCTGGCCGGAGACCGTGTGCTGCCAGACGCTGGCCAGGGTGGCCGAGATCGCCACCCCGAAGACCAGCATCAGGACGGCCACCGGCCGCAGCAGCGCCGGCCGCAAGCCCCAGCGCCGCGCGGGCGGCGCCGCCCCCAGGCGCAGCCCCATACTCACCTATCGGCCGTGTCCCGGGTTCCCTCAAGCGGCCGGCCGTAACGGGCGCTGCCCGGCCCGGGACTGCGCAGCGCTCGCCCTCGTCTGCCTTGGAGGTCGCCATGCCCGAGCTGTCGCTGGCCGGCGTCGTGATCGTCGCGGCGGTCGCCTTCCTGGTGCCGCTGGCGCTCGGGCTGGCGCCGGCGGTGCGGCTGCCGTCGGTGGTGCTGGAGATCGTGGTCGGGATCGTGCTCGGCCCGTCGCTGCTCGGCTGGGTCCGCGTGGACGTGCCGCTGCAGGTGCTGTCGATCCTGGGCCTGGCGTTCCTGCTGTTCCTGGCCGGGCTGGAGATCGACCTGCAGCAGCTGCGCGGCCGGCTGCTCGGCCTGGTCGGCGCCGGCTTCGCGGTGTCGTTCGCGATCGGGCTGACCGTCGCCGGCGGCCTGGCGGCGCTCGGGCTGGTGGACACCCCGCTGCTGGTGGCGATCATCCTGACCGCCACCAGCCTGGGGGTGGTCATCCCGGTCCTGAAGGACGCCGGGGAGGCCGGGTCCGGGTTCGGGCAGCTGCTGATCGCCGCCGCCTCGATCGCCGACTTCGGCGCGGTCATCCTGCTGTCGCTGTTCTTCTCCCGGTCGGCCAGTGGCCCGGGCGCGCAGCTGCTGCTGATCGGCGGGCTGGTGCTGCTGGCGGCGGCGGTGGGGGTCGGGGTGGCCAGGGCCGGCCGCTCGACGCGCCTGTCGGAGGACCTGGGCCGGCTGCAGGACTCCAGCGCGCAGATCCGGGTGCGCGGCGCGGTGCTGCTGCTGGTGCTGCTGGTGTGGGTGGCGCAGCGGCTGGGGCTGGAGACGATCCTGGGGGCGTTCCTGGCCGGGGCGCTGCTGCGGGTGGTCGACCGCGACCAGGCGATGACCCACCCGAAGTTCCGGGTGAAGCTGGAGGCGCTCGGCTACGGCTTCCTGGTGCCGTTCTTCTTCGTGGTCAGCGGCGTCCGCTTCGACCTGCAGGCGCTCACCGGCGACCCCGCCAACCTGCGGCTGGTGCCGCTGTTCCTGTTCGCCCTGCTGCTGGTCCGCGGCCTGCCGGCGTGGCTGTACCGGCCCAGGATCGGGACCGGCAGGACCGTGGTCGCGGCGCTGCTGCAGGCGACCTCGCTGCCGTTCATCGTGGCCGCCGCGCAGATCGGCATGGAGCTGGGCAAGCTGGACCAGGCCACCGGCGCCGCCCTGGTCGCCGCCGGGCTGCTGTCGGTGCTGCTGTTCCCGCTGGCCGCGCTCACCGTGCTGCGCCGGACGGTGCGGCCGGCGGCGGTCAGCTCTCCGCCTCGGTGATCGCCCAGGCCGCGTTGACCAGGCCGATGTGGCTGAACGCCTGCGGGAAGTTGCCGATCATCTCGGCGCCGCCGGCGTCGACCTCCTCGGCCAGCAGGCCGACGTCGCTGGCGTAGGCGACCGCCCGCTGGAAGGTCGCCCTGGCGGCCTCGACCTCGCCGGCCAGCGCCTGCGCCTGCGCCAGCCAGAAGGTGCACAGCAGGAAGGTGCCCTCCTCGCCCTCCAGGCCGTCGGCGGCCTTGTAGCGGTAGACCAGGCCGCGCTGGTCGGTGAGCCGCCCGGCGGTGGCGTCGATGGTCGCCTTCATCCGCGGGTCGTCGCCGGGCAGGAAGCCGGTGATCGCCAGCATCAGGTTGGAGGCATCCAGGTCGTCGCCGCCGAACGCCTGGGTGTAGGCGCCGGCGCGGTCGCTCCAGCCGTGCTCCAGGATCGCCGCCCGGATCTCCTCGCGGCTGGCCGTCCAGCCGGGCACCCGGTCGGCGGCGCCCAGCGCCCCGGCCAGCGCGATCGCCCGGTCCAGGGCCACCCAGCACATCAGCTTGGAGTACAGGAAGTCGCGCGGCTCGCCGCGGACCTCCCAGATCCCCTGGTCCTTCTCCTTCCAGCGGCTGGCGGCGGTGTCGGCGGCGGCGACCAGGAACCGCCGGGTCGGCTCGTCCAGCTCGCCGAGCTGCTCGACCAGCCGCTGGGCGGCGCCGAGCAGCTCGCCGTACACGTCCAGCTGGCGCTGGCTCCAGGCGCCGTTGCCGACCCGCACCGGCCGGCTGGCCCGCCAGCCGCCCAGGTGGGCCAGCTCCCGCTCGGTGAGGTCGCGCTCGCCGCCGGCGCCGAACATGATCTGCAGGTCGGCCCCGCGGTGCAGCTGGGTGGCGGCCGCCCCGGCCAGGAACGCGAAGAACTTGTTGGCCTCGTCGGGGCAGGCGGCCACCCACAGCGCCTCCATGGTGAGGCAGGCGTCCCGGACCCAGGTGTAGCGGTAGTCCCAGTTGCGCTCGCCGCCGACCGCCTCCGGCAGGGAGGTGGTGGCGGCGGCCACGATCGCCCCGGTCGGCTGGAAGGTGAGCGCCTGCAGCACCCGGCCGGAGTGGTGGACCAGCTCCCGCCACGGCCCCTCGTAGCTCTGGTGGATCGCCGACCAGGAGCGCCAGCCCTCCAGGGTGTCGTCCAGCCGGGCGGCGATCTGCTCCTGGGTCCACACCGGCGGCGGCGGTTCCCAGCTGCGGGCGTGGTGCAGCGCGAAGGCGACCGACTCCCCGGCCCGCAGGGCGAACCGCCCACCGGCGGTGGCGCCGTCCACCCGCAACTCGACCGGGGTGGACAGGGCCAGAAGGTCGGCGCCGCCGCGGGCCAGCAGGCCGCCGGGAACCGGTTGCAGCAGCGGGTGGATCAGCCCGTACTCGGGCCGCGGGGCGTAGCCGACCTCGACCTGCACCTCACCTTCGCCGCAGGCGAGCTGGCGCAGCAGCGTCCCGGGGGAGCTGGCGCCCAGGTCGTGGCCGCGCTCGTTGCGGCCGACCGCCATGGCGTCGGTGAGCACCACCGTGCCGGCCGCCGTCGTGAAGGTGGTCTCCACCGCCATCGTCTGGTCGACGTAGCGGCGGCTGGTGCTGGCTCCCGGCACCGTGATCGACCAGTGGCCGCCGTCGCCGTCCAGCAGCCGGGCGAACACGCTCGGCCCGTCGAAGCGCGGGAAGCACAGCCAGTCGACCGAGCCGGAGCGGCTGACCAGCGCGGCCGAGCGGCAGTCGGACAGCAGGGCGTAGTCGGCGATCGGCAGGTCGCTCATGGCGGGTTCCTTTCGTCGGTGTTACAGGCCGTACGCCTCCAGCAGGTTCAGCCAGACCTCGCTGACGGTCGGGAAGGACGGCACGGCGTGCCACAGCCGCTCCAGTGGCGCCTCGGTGACCACCGCCACGGTGGCCGAGTGCAGCAGCTCCTGCAGGCCGGGGCCGGTGAAGGTGGCGCCGACGACCACCCGGCGGGCGTCGTCGATCACCAGCTGGCTGGTGCCGTTGATGTCGTTGCCCTGGACGTAGGCGCCGGGGACGCCTCCGGTCGGGGTGGTCACCACGGTGACGTCCAAGCCCCGGTCGCGGGCCTGCGCCTCGGTGAGGCCGACCGCGCACACCTGCGGGTCGGTGAAGGTCACCCGCGGCAGGGCCAGGTCGCTGGCGCGGTCGACCGCGTCCCCGCCGAGGATCACGCTGGCGGCCACCCGCCCGTGGTACTTGCCCATGTGGGTGAAGGGCGCCCGCCCGTTGCAGTCCCCGATCGCGTACAGCCAGCCGCCGTCCACGCCGACCGCGCGCAGCCGCTCGTCGACCGCGACCGGGCGGCCCGGCTCCAGGCCGACCGTCTCCAGGCCGATGCCGTCGGTCGCGGGTCGCCGGCCCACCGCCACCAGGATCTCGTCGGCCTCCAGCCGCCGGCCGTCCCGCAGGCTGGCCAGCACCGGCCCGTCGGCGCCGCGCCTGCCGGCGGCCTGCATCCTGGCGCCGGTGATCACGACCATGCCCTCGGCCTCGAAGGCCGCCCGGACCTCCTCGCCCGCGAAGGGCTCCTCGCGGGCCAGCAGCCGCTCGGCGCCCTCCACGATGGTGACCTGCTCGGCGCCGAGGCGACGGAACCCCTGCGCCAGCTCGACCCCGACCGCCCCGCCGCCCAGCACCAGCAGCCGGCGCGGCACGTCCTTGGCCTCGGTCGCCGTCCGGTTGTCCCACGGCCGGGTCTGCTCCTCCCGCAGCCCGTCGACGGGCGGGACCAGCGGCCGGGTGCCGGTGGCCAGCACCACCGCGCGGGCGGCGTGCAGGCGCCGGCCGGCGTCGCCGTCGACCTCCACGACCCGCTCGCCGGCCAGGCGGCCCGAGCCGCGCACCAGCTCGATGCCCTTCTCCCGCAGCCAGGGGAGCTGGCCCGCGTCGTTCCAGCCGGAGGTCATGTAGTCGCGCTGGGCGAAGGCGGCGGCGGCGTCCAGCCGGCCGGTGACCGCCTCGGCCGCGCCGGGCGCCCGGCGGGCGGCCGCCAGCACGTCGCCCGGACGGATCAGCGTCTTGGAGGGGATGC
>DASQWY010000369.1:0-10236 GCA_035640005.1 Actinomycetes bacterium | reverse complement strand
GAGCTGCTGCTGGAGCTGGGCGCCGCCCGCCGCCGCACCGGCGACCTGGCGGGCAGCCGGCAGGCCTACCAGCGGGCGGCGGCCCTGGCCCGCCGCGGCGGCGACGCCCGGCGGCTGGCCCTGGCCGCGCTCGGCCTGCAGGCGATCGGCACGCGCAGCTGGCCGTCGCTGCTGGACGAGCTGGTGCCCCTGCTGGAGGAGGCCGCCGCCGCGCTCGGCGAGCAGCCGACGCCGCTGCGGGCGCTGGTGCTCGCCGGCCTGGCCAGGGAGCTGGCCTGGACCGGCCTGGACGTCGAGCGGGCGGCCGGGCTGGCCGAGGCGGCGGTGGCGGCCGCCCGCCGCGCCGGCGACCGGGCGACCCTGGCCGCCTGCCTGCTCGCCGAGCACAACGTGGTCTGGGGCCCCGGCAACGCGGCCGCCCGGCTGCGGCTGGCCGGCGAGGTCGCCGAGCTCGCCCGCGCCGGCGGCGAGCTGGAGCTGGAGGCCGAGGCCCGCCTGCTGCGGGCCGCCGACCTGCTGGAGCGCGCCGACCCCGCCGTCCACGCCGAGCTCGCCGGCTTCCTGCGGCTGGCCGGCACGCTGCGGCAGCCGCGGCTGCGCTACGCGGCGCTGACGCGGCGGGCGCTGCTGGCGCAGCTGGGGGGCAGGCTCCAGGAGGCGGAGCGGCTGGTCGGCGAGGCCGCCGCGCTCGCCCGCGAGCTCGGCGAGCCGGACGCCGCCGACGTGGAGCTCAGCCAGCTGTGGGAGCTGCGCGGCCTGCAGGGCCGCCGCGCCGAGCTGCCGGACCGGCTGCTGGCGGCGCTGCCCGACGACTCGACGGAGGCGCGCGGCCTGCGGGCGATGGTGCTGCTGGAGCAGGGCGACCGGGACGGCGCCGAGCTGGCCGCCCGCCCGCTGCTGGACGCCGGGTCGCTCGGGCCGGCGCGCGGGCGGGGCTGGCTGGTGAACGCCAGCTTCGGCGCCGAGCTGTCCGCGGCGCTGCGGCACCGCCCGGCGTGCGAGGGGCTGCTGGCGGCGCTCACCCCCTACGCCGGGGAGGCGGCGGTGGCGGGCGCCGCCATCGCCTTCCGCGGGGCGGTCGAGCACTGGCTGGGGGTGCTGGCGGCGGCCCTGGACCGCACCGCCGAGGCGCGCGCCCACCTGGAGCGGGCGGTCGCCGTCCACGAGCGCCTGGGTGCCGTCCCGTGGGCGCTGCGCAGCCGCTACGAGCTGGCCGGCGTCCGGCTGGCCGCCGGCGAGGAGCGGGAGCGGGAGCAGGCGCTGGCGGCGCTGGCCGAGGTGGCCGAGCAGGCGGGCAGGCTCGGCCTGGCCGAGCTCGCCGGGCTGGCGCGGGAGCGGCGGCGGCGGGCGCTGGAGGTCCCCGTGGCGAGCGGGGTGTTCCACCGCGACGGGACACTGTGGACGCTCGGGTTCGCCGGCACCACCGTGCGGATGAAGGACGCCAAGGGGCTGCGCGACCTGGCCGCGCTGCTGGCCAGGCCGGGCCAGCCGCTGCACGCGGCCGAGCTGGTCGCCGGGTCGGGCGCGCCCGCGGCGGGGCTGCGGCTCGGCGCCGACGAGGTGCTGGACGAACGCGCCCGGCGCGAGCTGCGGGCGCGCCTGGCCGACCTGGAGGAGGAGGTCGACGAGGCCGAGCGCTGGTTCGACCCGGAGCGGGCGGCGCGGG
Source organism: Actinomycetes bacterium (assembly GCA_035640005.1). Lineage (GTDB taxonomy): Bacteria > Actinomycetota > CALGFH01 > CALGFH01 > CALGFH01 > DASQWY01. The sequence continues at coordinate 8,570 of DASQWY010000369.1, read as the reverse complement.
CCAGGCAGGAGCGGGACGCGCTGGTGGACGAGCTGGCCGCGGCGGCCGGGCTCGGCGGCCGGCCGCGGCGGCTCGGCGACCAGGCCGAGCGGGCCCGCAAGACCGTGACCGCCCGCATCCGCGACGCGGTCGGCCGGGTCGAGCGGCTCCACCCGGCCCTCGGCGAGCACCTGCGCGCCTCGGTGACCACCGGCACCTTCTGCGCCTACTCCCCCTCCTCGCCCGTCCACTGGGAGCTTTCCTAGCGGGATCTGGCGGCGATCTCGCGCCCTCTGGTCGACGGCGCCGCACGGGCGCCCACGCCAGGGGGAGGAACCCTCGATGTACGACGTGATCGTGGTCGGCGCGCGGGTGGCCGGCTCGTCGACCGCCATGCTGCTGGCGCGCCGGGGCCTGAAGGTGCTGGTGGTCGACCGGGCCAGCTTCCCGAGCGACACGCTGTCCACCCACCAGGTGCAGCTGCCGGGGATCGCCAAGCTGCGGCGCTGGGGGCTGCTGGAGCGGGTGGCCGCCTCCGGCGCGCCGCCGACCCGGCACGTGGTCTTCGACCAGGGCGCGGTCGCCCTCGACGGCCACTACCCCGAGTTCGACGGGGTCGACGCGCTCTACAGCCCGCGCCGGACGGTGCTGGACAAGCTGCTGGTCGACGCCGCCCGCGAGGCCGGCGCCGAGGTGCGCGAGGGGTTCGTGGTCGAGGAGCTGCTGGCCGACGGCGGCCGCGTCGCCGGCGTCCGCGGCCGCGAGAAGGGCGGCGTGGCCGCCGTCGAGCGGGCGCGCCTGGTCGTCGGCGCGGACGGCAAGCACTCGCTGGTCGCCCGCACCGTCGGCGCCGCCACCTACCACGACAAGCCGGTGCTGTCGATGGCCTGCTACACCTACTGGGAGGGCGTGGACCTGGCCGGCGGCGAGATCCACGGGCGCGGCCGGCGCGCGGCCGGCCTGTGGCCGACCAACGACGGGCTGGTGATGAGCTACGTCGCCTGGCCGATCGAGGAGTTCCCGGCGTTCCGCGCCGACGTGGAAGGCGGCTTCCACGCCACCCTCGACCTGCTCGGTGAGGCGGGCGAGCGGGTCCGCGCCGGCAGGCGGGTGGAGCGCTTCCGCACCAGCCCCGACCTGCCCAACCACTTCCGCACGCCGCACGGGCCCGGCTGGGCGCTGGTCGGCGACGCCGGGCTGGTCAAGGACCCGATCACCGGCCAGGGCATCGGCGACGCCTTCCGCGACGCCGAGCTGCTGGCCGAGGCGGTGGCGGCAGGCCTCGACGGGAAGCGCGCGGAGGAGCAGCTGGGCATCGAAGCCAACGCGGCAGACCTCGACGGGCAGCCGCTGGAGACGGCGCTCGCCGGCTACCAGCAGGCGCGCGACCGGGCGGCGCTGCCGATGTACGGGTTCACCGCCGAGCTGGCCTCGTTCGGGCCACCCCGGCCCGAGCAGCAGGTGCTGTTCGCGGCGCTGTCGCGCGACCAGGCGGAGACCGACCGGTTCCTCGGGGTGGTCACCGGGGCCGTGCCGCTGGAGGAGTACCTGCAGCCGCGCAACCTGGCCAGGATCGTCGGCGTGCGCGGCATGGCGAAGCTGGCGCTCGCCAGGCTGCGGCGGCGGGCGGCGTGAGGTTGTGCTCCACGGCACAGACAGGCCCCGTACCCTGGAGACGTTCGCGCCGTTCCGCGCCGCCAGGGGGCCGCCATGCAGACGACCGTCGAGGAGTCCACCCACCGCGACGACGCCAAGGCCAAGCGGGAGCTGTTCCGGCAACCCATGTACCTGGTGCACGTCACCGGCTGGCCGGAGGACCGGCTGACGCCGGAGCAGCCGGTGCAGGCCCCCGCCGGCGCGCGGCTGGAGCTGTGGCGGACCGACCCCGCCGACGGCCGCCACCTCCCGCCGCCCGGCCCGGACGGCGTGCTGCTGGCGACCGAGCGCTTCTCCCTGGTCAACAGCGGCAACCGCACGCTGCGCACGCCGAAGCGGTCCTGGAAGGCCGACCTCGACGACCAGCGGCTCGCCGGCATGTCAACCCTCAACCTCAAGTCGATGTTCAATGATCCGTCGCAGCAGCGCGAGGCGCTGGCTTGGCGCCTGTTCGGCTCGGTCGGCATCCCCGCCGCCCGGCACACCTACGCCAAGCTCGGCATCAACGCCAGGTACATGGGCCTGTACTCGCTGATCGAGCAGGTCGACAAGCGCTTCCTGAAGGACCGCTTCGGCAAGAACGACGAGGGCAACCTCTACAAGGCCTACTGCGGCGACCTCGGCTGCTCCACCCTGGAGCACCGGGTCGGGGACGGCGGCGACGACGGCGGCGGGCAGTACCGGAGCCCGCCGGGCTCGGAGGACGCCACCTACCGGCTGAAGACCAACGAGGACGACCCGGCGGCCAACGGCTACGACGACCTCGCGCAGCTGGTCAGGGCGGTCAACGGCGTCGGGCTGCCGGGCGGCGACGGCCGCTTCGACACCGAGGCGTTCCGCGCGTCGGTGGAGGGCATCCTCAACGCGCGCGCCTTCCTGCGCTGGGCGGGCGCCAACCTGCTGCTCGGCGGCTGGGACAACTACTTCGCCACCCCCGCCAACTACTACCTGTACAACTCCGGCCGCCGGGGCGACCAGCGGGGCTTCATGGCCTCCCCGTACTTCACCTTCATCCCCTGGGACTACGACAACAGCTTCGGCATCGACTACTTCGGCACCGCCTGGCAGTACACCGACCTGCTGGACTGGCCGGCCAACACGGTCGCCTACCACGGCGGCGAGGGCGGCACCTCGAAGATCCCGCTGGTGACCAACCTGCTGGCCAACCGCGACTTCCGCGCCTACTACCTGGACCACCTGGAGTTCCTGCTGGACACCAGCTTCAACCCGGAGGCGTTCGCCGCCGAGATCGGCGGGGACGGCGACGGCGGGCTGTGGCAGCGGGTGTCGCGGGCGGCCTACCTGGAGTCCGACACGCCGGGCGGCGCCCCGTTCACCGGCCGCCAGTGGAGCAACGACGAGGTCTGGCGCAGCGGCTGCAAGCAGTACGAGCTGCGGCACGGGGACGCGCACGCGGAGGGGATCGTCCACTACGTGCGCATGCGCCACGACAGCGCCAGGCAGCAGCTGGCCGAGCTGCGCCGGGACCTGCCGCCGGGCGCCAGCGGCGCGAGCTTCCCGACCCCGCTGGAGCCGCTGCCGGAACGGGCCTGAGGTGGCGCCCGGCGGGCCGGCAGCCCCGGAGCTGCGGCTGGAGCGCGAGGCGAAGGTCGCCGAGGTACTGGAGGGGTCCGGGGAACCCGGGACGGGTGCCCCGGAGGATCGGGACGGCGCGGCGGGCGGGAGGCTGGAGGCCAGCGGCGTGCTCGCCAAGGACGGCTGCTTCTACGTGATCTTCGACAACTCGCCGCACATCGCCCGGCTCGGCCCCGCGCTGGCGGCCGGCGCGCCCGAGAACCTGCTGCACCGGCAGGAGCGGCGCGACGCCGACGGGTTCGAGGACATCGCCTACGACCCGTCCTCCGACCGGTTCTTCACCCTGGTCGAGGCGCTCGAGTTCCGGCCGGGGAGCTTCAGGGCGAAGGTGCAGCAGTACGACGGGCGCCTGCGCTACCTGCGCAGCGGCTGGCTGGACTTCCCGCTGGACCGCCCGAACAAGGGCCTGGAGGGGCTCACCTGCCTGCGCCGCGACGGGCGCAGCTGGCTGCTCGGCCTGTGCGAGGGCAACCGCTGCCGGGCGGGGACGGCGGGGCGCCGCCCGGGCGGCGGCCGGATCCAGGTGTTCGCCGAGGCGGGCGCGGGCGGCGGCTGGGAGCACGCCGGCACGATCCGGCTGCCGGAGACGCTGGAGTTCGAGGACTACAGCAGCCTGTCGGTCGCCGGCGACCGCCTGGCGGTGGTGTCGCAGGCGTCCTCGGCGCTGTGGGTCGGCCGCCTGTCCCCGTCCGGGTTCGAGGTGGCCGGCGAGGAGGGCACCTTCCGCTTCCCGGCCGACCCCCACGGCCGGACCGTCTACTGTACCGTCGAGGGAGTCTCCTGGGTGGCCGCCGACCGGGTGGTGGTGGTCTCCGACAAGGCCAAGCGCGGCACCCAGGGCAAACGCTGCCGAGCCAAGGACCAGTCGATCCACGTCTTCACGATCCCCAGCGAGGGGGGCGGCCGCCGCCCGTGACGGCCCCCGTCCCGGCGGTGCGCGCGCTGTTCCAGCAGCGCGTCGACGGCGACGACGCGCTGCTGCGGCTGGCCAGGCTGCGGTTCGCGCAGGCCGGCATGGGCGCCGAGGCCTACGCCGACACCCCCGAGCAGCTGGAGCGGATCCTCGGGTTCGTGGCGCCGCACCCCTGCCTGCCGACCGTCCACCTCAACCGCGGGGTGAACCTGCTGCAGGCGGCGGGCCGGGCGGCGGTGGAGGCGTTCGCCGCCCGCTTCGCCGGGCGGGTCTGGGGGCTGGTGGTCCACGACAAGGCCGAGATGGCCGCGCGGACCGACGAGCTGGTCGCCGGCCTGCGCGCGCTCGACGCGCGCTTGCGGCAGGGCCGCGACCGGCCGTACCTGCTGCTGGAGTACGCGGCGGGCCTGCCGCCCGAGTGGTTCGCCGGGCTGGCCGAGCGGCTGGCGGACACCGCCCGGGTCAGCTTCTGCGTCGACGTCGGCCACGTCGGCATCAGGCAGGCCCGCGACCGCTTCGCCCGCGCCCACCCCGGCATGGAGCTGGCGGCGCTGCGCCCGGACGACCCACGCCTGCCGGAGCTGGCCGGCGACGTGGAGCGGGCGGTGGCGGCCGCGCTGCCGGCGGTGCTGGAGCTGACCGGCTGGCTCGGGCGGGCCGGCAAGCCGGTCCACTTCCACCTGCACGACGGGCACCCGCTGATCCCCGGCCTGTCGGACCACTTCAGCTTCCTGACGCAGGTGCCCGTCCCCTTCAGCCACGACGGCCGGCAATCGCTGCGCCCGCTGTACGGGCCGGCGGGCCTGGCCGAGATCGTCGCCGCCGCGGTGCGGGCGGGCGGCGCCGAGCGGGCCTCGCTCACCCTGGAGATCCACCAGGCGGAGGGCCGGCTGCCCCTCGGCGACGCCGCCGGGCTGTTCCGGCACTGGCGCGACCCCACCAACGCCGAGCGCACGAACTACTGGCTGGCCGTGCTCGCCGAGAACCACCTGCTGGTGCGCGCGGCGCTGGAGCGCCTGGACCGCTGAGGTCAGGCGGGCCAGGGGACCTGCCGGCTGCGGTGCCAGCGCAGGCCCATCGCGGACCAGCGCGGCCCGTGCGCGGCCAGGCGCCGCCGGTAGCCGTCCCAGTCGCGCGTGCCAGCCGGCGACCAGGCGACCTCGGCGATCCCGGGCAACCGCGGCAGCGTCATCTCCTCGGCGTCGCCGAGGTCGCGCAGGGTCTCGCTCCACAGCGCCGCCTCCACCCCCAGCACCGCCCCCTCGTCCACGCCGTCCCGATCCTCCGGGGCACCCGTGCCGGGTTCCCCGGACCCCTCCAGCGCCGAAGGCTCCCACTGGTAGGCGTCGCGGACCTCCACGTGGCCGGCCCAGTCCAGGCCGAGCCGGGTGGCGGGGCCGTATTTCATGTCGAGGTAGACCCGGTCGGCGGGCGACAGCAGCAGCCGGCTGCCGCGCCGCGCGGCCCGGCGCGCGGCGGCCGGCGCGGCGCCGGGCTTCCACAGCTGGAGCACGGGCGGCGGGTCGTCGGCGGCGGCGGTCTCCTGCCAGCCGACCGCCTGCTTGCCGTGGCGGGCGACCAGCCGCACCACCCGCTGCACGAACGCCGCGTAGCGCTCCACGCCGAGCAGCTCCACCTCGTCGCCGCCGACGTGCAGCCAGGGCCCTGGGGTGCGGTCCGCCAGCTCGCCGAGCACCTCGTCCAGGAACCGCCAGGTGGCCGGCGCCTCGACGTCCAGGCAGCTGAAGCCGACGCCGGTGCCGGTGTACGGCTCCCTGGCGCGGCCGTCGCAGTTCAGCTCGGCGTAGGCGGCCAGCGCGGCGTTGCTGTGCCCGGGCACGTCGACCTCGGGCACGACCGTCACGTGCCGGTCGCGCGCGTAGCCGACGATCCGCGACCAGTCCTCGCGGGTGTAGCAGCCGCCCGGCCCGCCGCCGACCTGGGTGGCGCCGCCGACCGTGGCCAGCCGCGGCCAGCCGTCGACGGCGATCCGCCACCCCTGGTCGTCGGTGAGGTGCAGGTGCAGCACGTTCAGCTTGTAGAGCGCCAGCAGGTCGAGGTAGCGCTCCACCTCCTCCACGGTGAAGAAGTGCCTGGCCACGTCCAGCGCCACCCCGCGCCAGGCGAACCGGGGGCGGTCGCCGACGCGGCCGCCCGGCAGCCGCCACGGCGGCGCGGTGGGCAGCAGCTGCCGGACCGTCTGCGCGCCGCGGAACAGGCCCGCCGGCGTCCTGGCCCGCAGCGTCACCGACGCCTCCGCCACCTCCAGCTGGTAGCCCTCCTCCCCGAGCGCGGCGTCCTCGGCGAGCCGCAGGCGGATGGCGCCGCCGCCCGGGTCGCCCGCGTCGGCGACCGGCAGCGGGTAGCCGGTGGCGGCCCGCAGGGCGGCGGCCAGCAGCTCGCCGACCCGGGCGTGGCCGGGCGGGGCCAGGACGCGGGTGGCCGGGGTGAGCGGGAACCACGTGCCGACGGCGGCCTCCACCGAGACCGGGACGGGGATCAGGCTGTGCTCCACGGCGCCAGTCTAGGCGGGCGCGGCGCAACCCCTGTCGGCCCCGCCGGGTTGAATGGGTGACGACACCAGCATGGAGGACCTTCCAGATGCGGCTGCACAGCACCACCCTGACCACCCCGGCGGGGCCGTTCACGCTGCTGGTGGACGGCGACGGGGTCTGCGCGGCCGGGTTCACCGCGCGCCCGGAGACCCTGCAGCGCCGCCTCGACCCGGCCCGCCGGGCGGCCCAGGCGCGCCCCGCCGCCGACCCCGGCGGCACCGCCAGCGCCATGCGCGCCTACCTCGCCGGCGAGCTGGAGGCGCTCGACCGGCTGCCGGTGAGCCAGCCCGGCGACCCTACCCGGCAGGCCGCCTGGCGGGTGCTGCGGTCGGTGCCGGCGGGCCGGACGATCAGCTACGCCCGGCTGGGCGAGCTGGCCGGGCTGGCCGACCCGGCCACCGACCCGGTGGGGGCGCAGGCGGCCGGGGTCGCCTGCGCCAGCAACCACGCGGCCGTGCTGGTGCCCTGCCACCGGGTGCTGCGCTCCGACGGCCGCCTCGGCGGCTACGGCTGGGGCCTGGCCCGCAAGCAGTGGCTGCTGGCCCACGAGGCGGCGCTGCCGTCGCTGCTGGACTTGAGCGCCGGCTAGTAGGCCCGGTCTGGGAGCAGCAGCTCGGGGGCCCACCCGCTGCGCTGGTGCAGCACCCGCCCGGAGCGCAGGTCGACCACGGCGTAGCCCTCCAGGTTGCTGGTGTTGGCGTCCATCAGCTGGACGTAGGCGAGGCCGCCGTCGGCCTGCACCCCGCTGACCTGCCTGGCGCCGAACCGGTGCACGGGCTGGCGGTCGCCCGGCCCGTACAGGGTCAGCCCGTAGCCCTGGTTGGCGCCGTGCGGGCCGGTGCCGAGGGCGGTGCCGAACGCCAGCAGCCTGCCGCCCGCCAGCACGGCGCCGCTGGCGTGCCGCTCGACCTGGCGCACGGTCCAGTCGGCGGTGTCGACCAGCTTCAGCCCGGAGGGGACCTCCACGTGCTGCCCGCTGGCCGACCCGTCCCAGCCGGTGACGGCCAGCCGGCCGTCGCCGAGCCACAGCGCGCTGCGCGTGGGGCCGGAGACGATCTTGGCCTCGGCTGGCGGCGCCCACCAGCGCGCCAGCCGCTGCAGCGGCCCCTCCGGCCGCCCCAGCCGGTGGTAGCTGACCCGCGGGCCGGCCGGGTCGACCTCGGCCACCGGCCCGCCGGCTGGCACGACGTACACGCGCCGGCCGGCCGGGTCGGCGGCGATCCCGGGCACGGCCTGCTGGATCCGCGGTCCCGAGCCGTCGGCGCTGTCGGTCTGCCTGAAGCCGGCGTCGATCCCGGCCAGGGGCACGGTGCGCAGGCCGGCGCCCTGGTCCGCCAGCACCAGGCGCGCCCGGCCGATCTGGTTGGCGGGGGTGACCAGCAGCGCCAGCCCGGAGGGCAGGCGCGCGTACCCCTGCACCACGCCGTCGACGCGCTGCCGGCCGACCAGCCGGCGGGCCGGCACGTCGACGGCGAGCACCTCGGTGGCCGCCTGCTGGGCGGTGCCGATCAGCAGCAGCCGCGACGGCCCGACCCAGCCCCAGCCGAAGACGCCGTCGCCGGGGACCAGGGCCCGCACGGCGCCGAGCCGGCGCAGGTGCGCCAGGTCGACGACGGTGAGGTCGCCGGCCTCGTCGCCGAGGACCGCCACGGAGCGGTCGGGGGCGACCGCCAGCAGCGGCGAGGTCCCCGGCAGCTCCAGCCGGCGTCCCGGCAGGGGCCGCAGCGTCCTCGGGTCCAGCCGGGCCAGCGTGGTCGTCATGCTGTCGCCCTGGTCGGGGAGCACGCCGGCCAGCGGCCCGCTCGGCCGCGACGGCGCCGCCGGCGGCGGCGGGGCGGCCGGCACCACCACCGCCCGGGTGCCGGCGGGCG
>DASQWY010000368.1:0-14828 GCA_035640005.1 Actinomycetes bacterium | reverse complement strand
AGCGTCGGCCGCTCGCAGGCGGCGCTCGGCCTGGTCGAGCCGGCCCGACAGCTCCCGGAGCCCAGCCAGCATCGCCTCGCGGGCCTCGGGCGCGGCCTTGGCGACCTGCTTGCCGCCGCGCTTCTGCCCGGCGCGCAGGCGGTCGACCTCGGTCACCGCGGCGCGCCGGTCGGCGTCGAGGGCGAGCAGGCGGTCGACCGCGCCGGCCTCGCCCGGCCCGCGGCGGGCGAGCGCGGCCCGGACCCGGTCCGGGTCGTCACGGACGAGCTTGAGATCGAGCACGCGAACCTCCAGGGGACACAGCCTGCCCCAACGCTACCCGAGCGGGCGAGCCAGTTTCAGGCGTGCGACCGGGAGCCGGCCAGCGGGTCGGGGACGCCCATCGCCATGGCGATCGCGATCCGCTCGTCGTCGGAGAGGTTGTGGTCGGAGCGGCCGGCCCGGACCGGCTTGGCGTAGGAGCGGGTCTCGGCGCGGCCGTTGATGGCCGACAGCACCACCCCGTCGCCCGCCTCGTCGAGGAAGGCGGCCGAGTACGACAGGTGGCCGCCGACGTCGGGGAAGGCGTCGTAGCGGGTGAACCCGACCGTGCGGACCAGCGTCGACACCCGCTGGCGGAGGTTGGCGGTCTCCCGCCCGACCAGCCGCAGCTGGTTGCGCAGCAGTTCGACGGCCTCGACCTGGCGCGCGACGGCGGCGAGCAGGTCCTCCCCGGAGCCGCCGCCCGGCAGCAGCCGCGCGTAGGTGCGCCGCACCGACCGCAGGCGCACGCCGAGGGCGACCACGACCCCGAGCAGCACGGCGATCAGGCCGAAGGCGACGTAGACGAGGAGGGTCAGCCTCGCTGCCGGCAACGGGGACACGGATGACCTCCTGCACCTCGAGGTGCGCCAGCGGGGAAGGCACGCCGCGTGATTGTACAATGCGCAGACTTTGGATGAAGGTCAGCTTCGACAGCTTCTGGACGCCGTGGCCGGGGGCGAGCTGCCAACCGAGGAAGCGGTCCGCCGCCTGGCCAGCCTGCCGTTCGAGGACATCGGCTACGCCCGCGTGGACCACCACCGCGTCCTACGCGGCGGACCCGAGGCGGTGTACGCCAGGGGCAAGACCCCGGAGCAGGTCGCCGGCATCACCGCCTCGCTGCTGCGGCAGGACGGTGCACCGGTGCTGGTCACCAAGGCGAGCGAGGCGCACGCCGCGGCCGTCCGCGCGCTCGACGCCGGTGTCGAGTGGCACCCGCGCTCCGGCCTGCTGGTGTGCCGGCGGGTCCGGCCGGCCGGCGGGGCCGACCCAGGGCTGGTCGCGGTGGTGTGCGCCGGCACCAGCGACCTGCCGGTCGCCGAGGAGGCCTGGCTGACCGCGGAGGCGTTCGGCTGCCGGGTCGACACCCTGGTCGACGTGGGCGTCGCCGGCGCACACCGGCTGTTCGCCGACGCCGCGCGGCTGCAGGCGGCGGGCGTGCTGGTGGTGGTCGCCGGCATGGAGGGGGCGCTGCCGTCGCTGGTCGCCGGCATGGTCGCGGCCCCGGTGGTGGCGGTGCCGACCAGCGTCGGCTACGGGGCCTCCTTCGAGGGGCTGGCGGCCCTGCTCGGGATGCTGAACTCCTGCGCGGTCGGCGTGAGCGTGGTCAACATCGACAACGGCTTCGGCGCCGGCGCCCTGGCCGCCCGCATCCTGGCCGCCGGCCGCCGCGGGCCCGGGCCGTGACCGGCACCACCCCGGGCGGGGCCCCGCCGGCCACCCCGTTCGCCTACTTCGACTGCTTCGCGGGGGTGGCCGGCGACATGGTGCTCGGCGCCCTGCTGGACGCGGGCGCCTCGGAGGAGCGGCTGCGGGCCGGGCTGGCCAGGGTGCCGGTGGACCCGTTCGAGCTGGAGGTCGAGGCGGTCGAGCGCGGCGGGATCGGCGCCACCCAGGTGGTGGTCCGCACCGGGCCGCCCGGCGGGCTCCGCACCTGGGCCGAGCTGCGGGCCACCATCGGCGGCGCTGACCTGCCCGGGCCGGTTCGCGACCGGGCCCTGGCCACCTTCGCACGGCTCGCCGAGGCGGAGGGGCGGGTCCACCGGGTCCCGGCCGACCGCGTCCACTTCCACGAGGTCGGCGCCGTCGACGCCGTGGTCGACGTGGTGGGCGCCGCCCTGCTGCTGGACGACCTGGGCGTGGCCGAGCTGTGGGCGTCGCCGGTCGCGACCGGCAGCGGCTTCGCCCGTGCCGGCCACGGCGTCGTGCCGGTGCCAGCCCCGGCCGTGCTCGAGCTGCTGCGCGGCACCCCGGTGCACGCCGGCGGGGTCGCGGCCGAGCTGACCACGCCGACCGGCGCGGCCATCCTGGCCGCCAGCGCGGCCCGCTTCGGCGAGCTGCCGCCGCTGCGGCTGGCCGCCGTCGGCTACGGCGCCGGCAGCCGCGTCCACCGGGAGCTGCCCAACCTGCTGCGGGTGGTGCTCGGCGAGCGGCTCGGCGGGGGGCCGGCCGGCGACGCCGGCCTGGTGCTGGAGGCCAACATCGACGACATGACGCCGGAGCTGGCCCCGTGGGTGCTGGAGCGGCTGTTCGAGGCCGGCGCGTCCGACGCCTGGCTCACGCCGGTGCACATGAAGCGCGGGCGGCCGGGGGTCACCCTGTCGGTGCTGTGCCCGCCCGGCGCCGACGCGGCCATCCGCGAGGTGCTGTGGCGGGAGACCTCCACCCTCGGGGTCCGCGGGCTGCCGGTCCGCAGGTGGATGCTGGAGCGCCGCCTCGTCGAGGTGGAGGTGCCGGGCGGCAAGGTGCGGGTCAAGCTCGGCCTGGACGGCGGCCGGGTCGTCAACCTCGCCCCCGAGTACGCCGACTGCGCCCGCCTGGCCACCGAGACCGGCCAGCCCCTGAAGGAGGTCATGGCCAGGGCCCAAGCCGCCGCCCAGGCCGCGGTCGACGCCGGCAAGGGCACCGAGGCGGGTGAGGCCCGAGGAGGGCGCGGTAGTTGGGGGGGTTCGGGGGGGAGCGGGCTCCCCCCCGAATGAACCGAGGACTACGGCAGCAGCCCGTTACGGCACTGGCACGGCCGGCCGGGCCAGGAGGACTTCCCGCAGCTCAACAAACCGCAAGCCCTCCACGTAGCTGCGGACCATCCCCAGCTGCACCGCAACATCGACCGGCATGGCCCGCTCGGCGGCCCGGGCCTCGTGCCGGGACGTCACATAGCTCACCTCGGTGAAGCCGCCGGGCTCGTCGGCGTGCTCGGCGACCAGCACGCCGAGGACGTGGGGGGCGCGCTCGCGCAGGGTCCGCTCGACCTCCACCCGCGCGGCGGCCAGGCGGACCGGGTCGGCCAGGCGGCCCTGGACGACCTGGACGAAGCCGGCGTCGTCGGCGTCGCCGCCCTTCATGGCGTACACCTGGGTACAGTCGTGCCAGGTCGCCGGGCCATCCAGGTGCCGCCCGACCGCCCGCTCCCAGGCGGCCTGCCCGGCCAGGCCGATGCCGGCGGTCGCCCGGCCGGCGTAACGGAACAGGGCGACAAGCTCACGATCCTCGGTCACGCCAGCGGTGAGCCGCTGCCAGCCGGGCACGTCCGGGGCGACCTCGCGCCGCCAGCGCTCCAGCTCGGCGCGCACCCCGGCCGGGTCGGCCACCCGGCCCTGCAGGATCCGAATGAACACCCCATGCACCCCCCCGGTTCGCCATGGAACGCGTCAGCTTATCCCGGCGGGGAGGGCACGTGCTCGGCGGGCGGGGGCGCGGCGGCGCCGGCCTCGCGCCGCATGCGCAGGCCGATCACGCCGATGGCGACCGCGAAGCCCACCGAAACCAGCGCGAGCACGCCGTGGACGGCCTTGAAGCCGAGGTCGTGGCTGGGGTCGCGGGCGATGTTCCACATCCGCGTCGCCCACACCCAGATGGTCCAGGCGGCCGCAGCCAGCAGCACGTTGGCGCGGGTGCGGTGGCTCCTCACCTGGCTCCCCCGGCCGCCGAGGTGGGCTCGTCCATGCCGAGGGTCCGGGCGATGTTCGCCTTGAGGATCTCGCTGGTGCCCTCGTACAGTCGCATGCCGCGCACGAAGCGGGCCCAGCGCTCCACGCCCATCTCGGTCATGAAGCCATTGCCGCCGAACACCTGGATGGCGCGGTCGGCCACCCGGCCGACCATCTCGGTGGCGACGTACTTGGCCATTGCGGCCTCCTGGCGGCCGTCGGCGCCGTCGTCCAGGCGGGCGGCCAGGTCGTAGACGAGCAGCCGGGCCTGGGTGATCTCGGCCAGCGAGTCGACGATCATCCCCTGGACGTACTGGTTGGCGCCGATCCGGCGGCCGAACGCCTCGCGCACCCGCGCGTACTCGAGCATGCGCTCGTACAGGTGGTGGGCGGTGCCGACGGCCATCGCCGCGATCGACACGCGGCCGCCGTTGATCCAGCGCATCGCCGAGCGGAAGCCGTAGCCCTCCGTGCCGAGCAGCGCGTCGGCGTCGACGCGGCAGTCGGTGAAGGTCAGCTCGGCCTGGTTGTCGTTGTACATGGTCCGCTGGCGCCGGGTGACCTCGAACCCCTGTGCGTCCTTGTCGACCAGGAAGCAGCTGATGCCGCCCCTGGACCCCTTGCCGGGGTCGGTGACCGCGAACAGGATCACGTAGTCGGACTCGGCCCCGTGGGTGATGAAGTGCTTGCGGCCGTTGATCACCCAGCCGCCGTCGGCCCGCTCGGCCCGGGTGCGGATGCGGGTCGCGTCCGAGCCCGCGTCCGGCTCGGTGAGGGCGAAGCAGGCCTCCCGCTCGGCCCGCATGGTCGGGAACAGGTAGCGTTCCTGCTGCTCGGGCGTGCCGTCGAGCAGGATCGGGGTGGGCCCCTCGACGCTGGGGAGCACGCTGCCCGGCATGGCGAGCAGCAGGCCGTGGCGCATGCACTCCTCCACGCACAGGACCAGGCCGAGGTGGCCGACGCCGCCGCCGCCGACCGACTCGGGCATGAACAGCGTGTAGAAGCCCTCCGCGGCCGAGCGCTTGCGCAGCGCCCTGCGCTCCTGCTCGTACGCGGAGAAGGTGCCCGTCTCGGCGATCTCCTGGGCGTAGGTGGCCTCCTTGGGGGCGACCTCTCGCTGGATGAACGAGCGGATCGCGTCCCGGAGCGCGACCAACTCCTCCGGCAACTGCACGACGCTCATGGGACAACCTCGCTTTCCCCTTTGCCTCGGACGTCCAGCCTAACCAGCCCGCCGCCGCAGGGGTAGGGTGGGACGGCCGTGTCATGGAAGGCGAAGCTCGCGCTGGCGGCCCTGCTGGCCGCCCCCGCCGTCGTGCTCCGCCTGGCCGGGGTCGTCCTGACCGACCCGCTCGCCCTGCTGGTGTTCGGCGGCGGGGTGGTCGCGGCCGCCTGCATCCTCGCGTGGGCGGCGGAGGCGGCCGAGGTCGACATCGCCGGCAGCCTCGCGGTCGCCCTGCTCGCCCTGATCGCCGTTCTGCCCGAGTTCGCGGTCGACCTCTACTTCGCCTTCACGGCCGGGCACAGGCCGAGCTACGCGGCCTACGCGGCCGCCAACATGACCGGCTCCAACCGGCTGCTGATCGGCTTCGGCTGGTCGCTGGCGGCGATCGTGTTCATCGTCGGCGCCCGGCGCCGCGGCTTCCGCCGGCGCGACGGCGGGCCGGTGGACCACGTGATCCTCAAGCGCGAGCACCGCATCGAGCTCGGCTTCCTCGGCCTGGCCTCCATCTACGCGGTGGTCATCCCGCTGACCAGGCGGATCGCCTGGTACGACGCGATCGTGCTGATCGGGCTGTTCTTCGCCTACATGTGGCGGGTCGGCCAGGCGGAGCGCGGCGCGCCGGACCTCATCGGCGTGTCGGCGGCCGTGGCGGGGCTGCCCACCTGGCGGCGCCGGACCGTGGTCGTGCTGCTGTTCCTGTTCGCGGCCGCGGTGGTGCTGGCCGCCGCCCGGCCGTTCGCGGAGGCGCTCATCGGCACCGGCCGCGACCTGGGCATCGACGAGTTCCTGCTGGTCCAGTGGTTGGCGCCGCTCGCCTCGGAGGCCCCCGAGCTGGTGGTGGCCTCCCTGTTCGCCTGGCGCGGCAGCGGCAGCAAGGCGGTGGGGACGCTGCTGTCGGCCGAGGTCAACCAGTGGACGCTGCTGGTGGGGGCGCTGCCGATCGCCTACCTGGTGGGCGGGGGCGGCTGGGGCCTACCGCTCGACCACCGCCAGAACGCCGAGTTCGTGCTGACCAGCGCCCAGGCCGTGCTCGGCTTCGCGGTGCTCGCCAACCTCCGCTTCCACGCCTGGGAGGCGCTGGTCATGCTGGGGCTGTTCGCGGCCCAGTTCGCCCTGCCCAACCCGACCGCGCGGCTGTGGCTGGCCGGCGTCTACCTGGCCATCGGGGCGGTGATCCTGGTCGCGGAGCGCCGGCACTACCCACCAATCGCCCGGATGGTGATGCGGCGGGACGCCGAGCAGGAAGAAGAGGACGAACAGCCCGAGGCGGCCGTGCCCTGACCCTCACCTGACCTGGCGCCCGTCCTGGAAGACCGCCGCCGGCCGGCACAACGCGCCGACCTCGGCGCTCACGTCGCCGGCGGCCACCAGCACGTCTGCGGCCGCGCCCGCGCGCAGCACGCCCCGGTCGGGCACGCCGAGCAGGGCGGCCGCCTCGGCGGTGGCCGCCCGCACCCCCAGCCGCACGTCCAGGCCGGCCTCGACCATGAAGACGACCTCGCGGGCGACTCCGCCGTGCGGGTTGTCGGGGGTGCCGGCGTCGGTGCCGGCCACCACCGGCACCCCGGCGTCGACCGCGGCCCGGAAGGAGGCGGCCTGCGCCTCGGCGGCCGGGCGGGCGCGCTCCTTGATCCACTCGGGCACGCTCGGTCCGGCCAGGATCCCGTACGGCGCCGAGAAGGTCGGCACGTAGCGGGCGCCGCTGGTCAGGAACAGCCCGATGGTCTCCTCGTCCAGGAACATGCCGTGCTCCACCGAGTCCACCCCGGCCCGCAGCGCGGCCGCCACCCCGCCCTCGCCGATGGCGTGGGCGGCGACGGTGAGGCCCAGGCGGTGGGCCTCGGCGACCAGCGCGTCCAGCTCCGGCTGGGAGTAGGCCGCGTCGCGGGGGTCGATCCCCCTGGTCAGCACCCCGCCGGTGGCGACCACCTTGATGCAGCGGGCGCCGGCGGCCAGGTTGGCCCGCACGGCGGCGCGCATCGCGTCCACCCCGTCGGTCACCCGGCCGAGGAAGGCGATGTGCCCCCCGGTCATGGTGATCGCCGGGCCGGAGGCCAGCACCCGGGGACCTTCCAGCCTGCCGGCCTCGATCGCCCGGGCGACCGCCACCACCTCGGCGCCGGGCGCGCCCAGGTCGCGCACCAGGGTGACGCCCGCGTCCAGCTGCCTGCGGGCGTTGGCCACCGCCGCCAGGGTCCGCTCGGCCTCGCTGCCCGGGACGTCGGCGGCCAGGTCGGGCCCGGCGCTGGCGACCAGGTGGACGTGGGCGTCGACCAGCCCGGGCAGCAGCGTGGCGCCGGGGAAGTCGCACGCCGGCGCCTGCGCGGCGCCGGCGGGCAGCCCCGCCGCCGGGCCGGCGTAGGCGACGCGGCCCGCCTCCAGCCAGACGGCCGCGTCGGCGACCGGCCCGGCCCCGGTGCCGTCGAGCAGCCGCGGGGCGCGCAGGACGACGGGGTCGGGGGTGCGCGCGTCGCTCATCGAAGGTGGGCGAAGGGGGACTTGAACCCCCACGTCCTTGCGGACACAGGAACCTGAATCCTGCGCGTCTGCCAATTCCGCCACTCGCCCGGGGCAACGGGCGGGAATTGTAGCACAGCCGCAACCAGCCCGAATCCTGGAAGCGCTGGTCACGAACCAGAGTGGGTACACTGCCCGAGCGCACCGGAAGGAGGGCCGAGGGCACCCGAGCATGGGAATCTTGCGGGACTTCGAGCAGCGCCTTGAGGGCGCCGTCGAGGGGCTGTTCGCACGCGCGTTCCGCTCCGGCGTGCAGCCCGTCGAGCTCGGCAAACGCCTGGTCAGGGCGGTCGAGGACGGGCGCACGGTCGGGGTCAGCCGGGTCTACGTGCCCAACGTCTACACCTACGAGCTGGCCGCCGCCGACCGGCAGCGCTTCGCCGACTACGAGCAGGCGCTCGCCGGCGAGCTGGCCGCCCTAGCGGTGGAGACGGCCAGGGACAACGACCTGGCGATGCTCGGGCCGGCCAGGGTCGAGTTCCAGACCGCCGACAACCTGGTCGTCGGGCGGTTCCGCCTGTCCGGCCGGGTGGAGGCGGCCGAGCAGGAGGCCGACTACGCGGCCGGCGGCACCGCGGCCGCCCAGCCGGTCGGTCCGGCCACCGCGATGCTCCCCGGCCAGCCGCGCCGGCCCAAGGTGCGGGCGCCGGCCAGCCTGGTGCTGCTCCAGGGCGGCCAGCCGATCCGGGTGTTCCCCCTGAACGCCCCGGAGCTGCGGATCGGCCGCGCAGAGCAGTCGGACATCGCACTTGCCGATCCGGGCGTCTCGCGCAACCATGCCCGGGTTATGCGGGAGGGCGACGATTTCATCGTCGAGGACCTGCGCTCCACCAACGGCACCGAGGTGAACGGGCAGCCGGTCCGGCGGCGCCGCCTCGCCCACGGTGACGTGGTCAAGCTGGCCAACTCGACCTTGCAGTTCCGACGGGAGGGCTGATGCCGCCGATCTTCCTCCTCGCGGTGAAGGTCGCCTTCCTGATCGTCCTGTACCTGTTCGTGGCCAGGGCGGTCCGGGCGGTGGTGCTGGACGTGTTCGGCCCCCGCGCCGAGCGGCGGCGGCCGCGCGCCCAGCGGGCGCCGGCGCGGCCGGTGCCGAGGTCGGGCGCCGGCCGGCCCTCGCGCCGCCTGCCCCGCGAGGTGGTCGTCACCGACGAGGGCGGGCGGCGGACGGTGCCGCTGAAGGAGTCGCTGACCGTCGGCCGGGCGGCAACCTGCGACCTGGTGCTGCGCGACACCTACGTCTCCAACGTGCACGCCCGCATCTTCAACCGGGACGGCGGCTGGTGGCTGGAGGACCTGGGCTCCACCAACGGCACCTACGTCAACCGCTCGCGGGTCGCCGTCCCCACCGAGATCGGGCCGGGCGATGAGGTCAGGATGGGCAAGGTGACGCTGGAGCTGCGCCGCTGATGCGCCTCAAGTTCGCGGCGGCCACCGACGTCGGTCGGATGCGCTCCAACAACGAGGACAGCTACCTGAGCCACGCGCCGGTCGCGGCGGTCGCCGACGGCATGGGCGGGGCCGCCGCCGGCGAGGTGGCCAGCTCCATCGCCATCGAGGAGCTGGCGGCCCTGCGCGACCGGGGGCCGTGGCCGAACGAGACCGCCGCGACCGAGGACCTCAAGCAGGCGATCCTGCGCGCCAACCGGCGCATCCGCGAGATGGCGGCCAGCAACCGCGAGATGGACGGCATGGGCACGACCCTGGTCGCCCTGATCGAGGACGGCGACGTCATCCACCTGGCCAACGTCGGCGACTCCCGCGCCTACCTGCTGCGCCAGGGCGAGCTGTCGCAGGTGACCGTCGACCACTCGCTGGTCCAGGAGCTGGTCGACGAGGGGCGGCTGCGCCCCGAGGACGCCGAGCGCCACCCGCAGCGCAGCATCATCACCCGCGCCCTCGGGATCAACCCCGAGGTCGAGTTCGACCTGTTCACCTACAAGCTGCGGGCCGGCGACCGGCTGCTGCTGTGCAGCGACGGGCTGTCCGACGTGGTCGAGCCGGCCGAGATCCGCAACGTGCTGCTACGGGTCCGCGACGGCCAGAAGGCCGCCGAGCGGCTGGTCGAGGTGGCCAACGAGCACGGCGGGCCGGACAACATCACGGTGATCGTGGTGGAGCCGGACGAGGGCCCGCGCGAGGACCCCAACCCCACCGGCGAGCTCGGCGGGGCGCTGGGCGTCGCCCCGGAACCGGCCGACGACCTGGCCGGCGCCGGCCGGGGCCGGGCGTCCAGGGCGGCCCACCACCGGGCCACCCGCACCCACCGCCGCGTCCAGCGGATCCTGGTGGCGCTGATCGTGCTGGTGGTGGTCGCCGCGCTGCTGGTGGCCGGCAGGCAGTTCGTCTTCAGCCGCTACTGGGTTGGCTTCGACGGCAACTCGGTGGCGGTGTTCCGGGGCGTGCCGGGCGACGTGGCCGGGGTGCGCTTCTCCCAGCTGGTCGAGCGCAGCCTGGTCACCCGCGACCAGGTGCCGCCCGGCTACGCCGACCGGCTGGACGACGGCGTCAGCGCCGACGGCCTGGCCGACGCCCGCCGCATCGCCAACTGCGCGCCGGTGGTGTTCACCCCGGTGCCGTGCAGCGGCGCCGCCCCCGCCACGACCACCACCGCCGCGCCCACCACCACGACCCGGGCGAAGGCGAAGGGCTGACCGTTGGAGTCCCGCCGCAACGTCGAGCTCACCCTGCTGCTGCTGGCCCTGGTCCTGTCGGTGGGGGCGTACGTGATCGTCGGCCTGGCGGCCGACAACGAGGTCCCCGCCGGCAGCGCCGGCTACGGCGCCACCCTGGCCGCGCTGTTCATCGGCGGCCACCTGGTGCTGCGCTGGCGCGCCCCGCAGGCCGACCCGATCCTGCTGCCCGGCGCCGCCCTGCTGAACGGCCTCGGCCTGGTGATGGTCCGGCGGCTGGACTACGCCGAGGCGGGCAGCCGCGGCTTCCGGGCCGAGGCGCCCGCCCAGGCCCTCTGGACGGTGCTGGGGGTGGCCGTCTTCTGCCTGGTGGTCGTCGTCATCCACGACCACCGGGTGCTGGACCGCTACCGCTACACCTGGCTGCTGGTCGGCATCACCCTGCTGATCCTGCCGCGGCTGCCGGTGATCGGCCGGGAGATCAACGGCGCCAGGCTGTGGATCCGGCTCGGCCCGTTCTCCGGCCAGCCGGCCGAGGCCGCCAAGATCGCGCTGGTGGTGTTCCTGGCCGCCTACCTGGCCGAGCGCAAGGAGCTGCTGGCCACCGCCACCTACCGGGCCGGGCCGTTCCTGGTCCCGGAGATCAAGTACTTCATGCCGCTGCTGTCGGCCTGGGCGGTCAGCCTGTTCGTGCTGTTCTTCGAGAAGGACCTCGGCTCCAGCCTGCTGTTCTTCGGCGTGTTCGTGGCGCTGCTGTACGTGGCCACCGGGCGCTTCTCCTACGTGGTGGCCGGGCTGGCGCTGTTCCTGACCGGCGCGGTGCTGGCCTACAACCTGTTCGCCCACGTGCAGGTGCGGGTGGCGACCTGGCTGGACCCGTGGCGCTACTACGCCTCGCGCGGCTACCAGCTCGCGCAGGGCCTGTTCGCGATGGCCACCGGCGGCATCCTCGGCCAGGGCTGGAACCAGGGGCGGCCGGACCTGATCCCGTTCGCCTCCACCGACTTCATCTTCGCCGCCTTCGGCGAGGAGCTCGGCCTGCTCGGGGTGACCGCCATGCTGCTGGTCTACCTGCTGATGGTGTTCAGGGGCCTGCGGATCGCGCTGGCCGCCGCCGACGACTTCGGCAAGCTGCTCGCGCTCGGCCTGGTG
Organism: Actinomycetes bacterium; assembly: GCA_035640005.1. Lineage (GTDB taxonomy): Bacteria > Actinomycetota > CALGFH01 > CALGFH01 > CALGFH01 > DASQWY01. The sequence goes on along the minus strand of DASQWY010000368.1, from coordinate 3,351 downwards.
GTCAGCTTCGGGCTGCAGGTGTTCGTGATCGTCGGCGGGGTGACCCGGCTGATCCCGCTCACCGGCATCACCCTGCCGTTCGTGAGCTTCGGCGGCTCCAGCCTGCTGGCCAACTACGCGCTGGTCGCGCTGCTGTGCCGCATCTCCAGCGAGGCCACGCCGGCGCCGGCGCGGCGCCGACCGGCCGCGGCGCCCGACACCGGGGAGGTGACGGTCGCCGGATGAACCGCCAGGTCCGCCGGGTGGCGGTGGCCGTGCTGGTCGCCTTCCTGGCGCTGCTGGCCGCGCCCCTGTACTGGCAGGTGCTGGCCGCCGACCGGCTCGCCAACGACCCGCGCAACACCCGCGTGCTGATCAAGGAGTACGGCATCGAGCGCGGCGAGATGGTGCTGCGGGACGGCCGCACGCCGGTGGCCCAGTCGGTCCGCTCGCGGGATCGCAACGACCCGCTCGAGTTCGTCCGCCGCTACCCGGACGGCGAGCGCTACGGCATGGTCACCGGCTTCTACTCGCTGGTGTTCGGCCGCACCCTGGCCGAGCAGGAGTTCAACTCCTACCTGCTGGGCAAGGCGCCCGAGCAGTTCGCCCAGAACCTGTCGGACCTGGTCACCGGGCGGTCGAGCCCGGGCGGCACGCTGGTGCTCACCCTGGATAAGGCCACCCAGCAGGCGGCCGAGGAGGCCCTGGCCGACCGCAAGGGGGCGGTGGTGGCGCTGGACTACACCACCGGCGCGGTGCTGGCCATGACGACCTTCCCCCGCTACGACCCGAACAAGCTGTCCAGCCACGACACCCAGACGATCCGCAAGGACTGGGACCAACTCCTCAAGGACCCCGACCAGCCGCTGCTCAACCGCGCCGCCGGCCAGCTGTACCCACCCGGGTCCACCTTCAAGGTGGTCACCGCCGCCGCCGCGCTGGAGAACGGCGTCCACACGAATGACCAGATCCCCTCGCCGCCGGTGCTGGACCTTCCGCAGACCACCGCCACCATCCAGAACTTCGGCGGCGAGTCGTGCGGCGGGGACACCATCACCCTCGACCGGGCCCTGCAGATCTCCTGCAACACCGCGTTCGCGGGCCTCGGCCTTCGCCTGGGGGCGAAGAAGCTGTCGTCGGAGGCGCGCAAGTTCGGCTTCGACGAGCCCAGCCCCTACCAGCTGCCGGCCGCGACCAGCTCGATCCCGGCCGACATGGACAAGCCGTCCACCGCCCAGAGCGCGATCGGCCAGCGCGACGTGCGGGTCTCCCCGCTGCAGATGGCCACGGTGGCGGCGACCGTCGCCAACGGCGGCCGCCGGCTGGCGCCGCAGGTGGCCAGCGAGGTCGTGTCCGACCGCGGCGGGGTGGTCAAGCGCTTCCAGCCGGAGGACTTCGGCCAGGTCATCCCGGGGGACGTGGCCGACCAGCTCAAGCAGATGATGGGCCTGGTGGTCTCGGGGGGCACCGGCACCGCCGCCCAGATCCCCGGCGGGCCGCAGGTGTTCGGCAAGACCGGCACCGCCCAGAACGCGGCGGGGCGGGCGCCGCACGCCTGGTTCATCGGCTTCACCGAGCAGGGCGACAAGCACATCGCGGTCGCCGTGGTGGTCGAGAACGGCGGCGACCTGGGCAGCGAGGCCACCGGCGGCCGGGTGGCCGCGCCGATCGCCCGGGACGTGATGCGGGCCTACCTGGGCTCGGGCGGGTGAGCCCGATGCAGGAGGCCGCCGTGCTGGCCGGCCGCTACCGGCTGGGCGAGCAGCTCGCCGCCGGGGGGATGGGCGCCGTGTACCGGGCGGTCGACGGCACGCTGGACCGGCCGGTGGCGGTCAAGGTGCTGCGCCGCGAGCTGGCCGAGGACCCCACCTTCCTGGAGCGGTTCCGGCGCGAGGCGCGGGCGGCGGCCGTGGTCGCCCACCCCGGCGTCGCCAGCGTCTACGACTACGGCGAGGAGCACGACCAGCCGTTCATCGTGATGGAGCTGGTGGAGGGCGAGACCCTGGCCGAGCGGCTGGCCGCGCGCGGCCGCCTGGACTGGCGGGAGGCGTTCGCGGTCGGCGAGCAGCTCGCCGCGGCGCTGGCCGCCGCCCACGCGCACGGGCTGGTCCACCGGGACGTGAAGCCGGCCAACGTGCTGCTGGCCGCCGGCGGCCGCGTCAAGCTGGTCGACTTCGGCATCGCCCAGGCCGACCAGGGGACCACCCTGACCCGCACCGGCATGGCCCTCGGCAGCGCCGGCTACGTCGCGCCCGAGCAGGCCCAGGGCGGCCACGTCGGCCCGGCCGCCGACCTGTACTCGCTCGGCTGTGTGCTGTTCGAGGCGGTCACCGGCTCCACACCCTACACGGCCCTGAACCCGGTCGCGGTCGCCAGCCAGCACGTCTCGGCGCCGGTGCCCGACCCGCGCGAGCGCCGGCCCGACCTGCCGGCGCCGGCCGCCGCGGCGATCACCCGGGCGCTGGCCAAGGATCCCGCCGACCGCTACCCGTCGGCGGCGGCCATGGCCGCCGCCCTGGCCGCTGCGGCGGGCCGCCCGGGCGCCCCCCGGACCGCCCAGGTCGAGCCCACCAGGGTGCTGGAGGTCCCCCCGGTGGGCCGGCGCGGCCGGACCCGGCGGCTGCTGGCGGTGGCCGCGCTCGTCGTCGCGGCGCTGCTCCTGTTAGCCTGGCTGCCGCGAAGCGGGCTCCTCCATCCCCCAGCCGGCCAGCAGGGCGGGCCGGCACGGAGCACGAGCACGCCATCGAGCGCCGGCCACGCCATGGTCGCGGTCCCCGACGTGGTCGGCGACAAGCTCGGGGAGGCGGAGGACCGGCTGCGCGACCTGGGCTTCACGGTCGAGGTCGCGGGCGGGCGGGACGCCAAGGACGCCGGCCGGCTGCGGGTCAGGGAGACCAGCCCGGCCCCCGGCAGCCTGGCGCCGAAGGGCTCGGTCGTGCGGCTGCAGGTCGGCGGGGACGGCAAGGGGAAGGGCAAGGGCGGCGAGGGCGACTGATGGCAGAGATTCCCGAGGTCCTTGGGGACCGCTACGAGGTGGGCAGGCTGCTGGGCGCCGGCGGCATGGCCGAGGTGTTCGAAGGCCACGACCGGCTGCTCGCCCGCCGCGTCGCCATCAAGGTGCTGCAGTCGCAGTTCGCCCGCGACCCGGCCTTCCTGATGCGGTTCAAGCGCGAGGCGCAGGCGGCGGCCAGCCTGTCGCACCCCAACATCGTCGGGGTCTACGACACCGGCGTGCAGGACGGCACGCACTTCATCGTGATGGAGTTCGTGGAGGGCCGCACCGTCAAGGACGTGATCCGCGCCGAGGGCCCCCTGTACCCCGACCGCGCCGCCGAGGTCGGCGCCGACGTCTGCAGTGCGCTGGCCGCCGCG
>DASQWY010000367.1:0-4903 GCA_035640005.1 Actinomycetes bacterium | reverse complement strand
GGATCCGGGTTCCTGAGGCCTGGATCGACGTCACCCGGCCGCTTCCAGCGGTGTTTGCCGATGCCTTCACCATGGCCGTGCAGGGGCTGGACTCCCCGCGGGAGCGGCTGGTGGCCACGCTTCGCTACGGCCTGGACGGCGCCCCCGGCCGCACCTTCCGGCAGATCGGCCAGGCCCTGGACCGCTCCTCAGCCCGGGCGCGCCAGCTGCTCGGAAACGCCGTGGGCAGCATCGCCCTGGCGCCGCTGGGCCCGGATCCGACCTGGAGTCCCCACCGGCGCGCCTGCGGCGTCGCCGTGCACCTGGCCACCGACGTGCTGGGCGATCCCACCGACCCGCAGGCCCCCGCCCGCATCCGGGCCTTCGTTGCCCGGGCGTTGCCGCAGGTCCGACCGCAGGTCAGTGCCCAGCTGCTGATCGAGCTGGCGGATCTGGTGGAGCTGGAGGTCGACCTGCGCGCCTGGGGTCGCGACCAGGCCCTCTGCCGGGCCGTCGCAGCGGTCGCAGCCACCTGACCCGCTCGAAGGTCTCCGGCCGACCGCCACCGTGCCCTGGAACCCTCGGTGCACGACGGATCAGCAGCTGACCCAGCGCCTGGCTGCGCACCGCCAGATCCTGCAGCGAGGCGGGAGAGGAAGCTGCTGGGCAGCCGCCCAGTGGTGCCACCCTGACCTGCTCAGGCCGTGCTGGACCGGCCAGAGCAGATGATGGGCAGTCATCTCCTAACAGCGGCACAGCGGCGGTTCGACGACGAGGCTGGCGTGCTGCATTCCCGGTCCGCCTCCGACGCACGTCAATTGGGGCTCAACTCCGAGTTGGGGGGAGTGGAGACGGCCAGACGGGACGACCGCTCAAGGTGAGGCGACCTGCTTGGTGAGGTCCTCGACATCGCTTCTCGACGGCGACACTGGGCCGACAGCTTCGGGGTCGGCCGGGCTGTCAGGCTCCAAGGCGATCGCTTGGGCGTTGCTTGGGTCAGGCGGTGACGGGCGGTTTGCTGGTCTGGCGCCGGCGGCGCCTGCGCGGGGTGCTATCTGCGGTGGTGGTGGTGGTGGTGGTGGACCCGGGCTTGCGCCCACGCTTCTTCAGCGTCTTGCCCACCCCCGCCAACTTCAGGTCCCGGTAGTTCTGCTCGGAGATATCCAGCTGCTGGGTCGAGCCGTCGGGGTGGCGGATCGTCAGCTGATAGGCCTGACCGGAAGGAATCTCGGACTGGTCGAGATCCGAAACATACATCGTAACCGTCTTGGTTCCCACCGGAACTCCTTTCTCGGCCGATCGACGATGGAAGCCGAGCGCACCATTTCGCTCAGAAGAACAGCAGCGGCGTGGTGCAACGTAACCGCTGTCGAAATCTCCTTCAGGCTCATTTTGCCACCGATGGCGCCGCTGGAGGCATCCGCCGCCTCCTGCAGGTACCTCAGCCGACTCACGCGGCAGCACAGCATCCGGCCGAGCCGGGGCAACTCCACACAAAGCCGAGGTCAGACGGGCTCGGGCTGGCTGCTCTGCTTGCCGCCTTGGGGAGTCAGGTGAATGCGCAGGGTCAGCTGCTGGCGAGTGGCACCTGGCGTAGTCTTGCTGTTCCTTCGCACGAAGGGAGCCAGCATTCATGCTCATGGTCACTGAGAACGCAAGCCAGGCCATCGAGGCCATCGTGGCGAACGCGGAGATGCCCGACGGGTCGGGCCTCCGGGTCGACACCCCAGACGAGCCGCCGGCGACGCCCGACCGCAGCGGGGTGCCGCTGCAGCTGGAGGTCACCAGCCAGCCCGCCGCGCAGGACCAGGTCGTCAGCGAAGGCGGCGCGAAGGTGTTCATCGCGCCTGCAGCGGCCCCGATCCTCGATGACAAGGTGCTCGACACCCGGGTCAGTGAGGACAAGGACCGGGTGCAGTTCGTGATCGGACCGCAGCAGGGCCAGCCAGGCGGGCCGGGCTGAGGCACCAGCACCATCACGACGCGCCGGCTGGCTGGACGGGCCAGCGACCCGGACCGGGCGCGGGAGCTCATGGGCCAAGGCTTGTCGGCGTGGGCGGCCTTTCGCCCCGAGATCCTCGGCAGCGTGGCGGTGGGGCACGAGGGTGGGCCTACATCATGGCGGTGTACTTCACCTCGGAGGCGGCGGCGCGTGAGGGCGAACGCAAGGAGCCGCCGCCGGAGCTAAAGGTCCAGATGGAGCAGCTGGCGGCGCTGAGTGTCGGGGAGCCGGAGTTCTTCGACCTCAAGCAACCCTGGCTGTACGCCCCACGCTGAGCTGGGCTCGCCCGGCCTGGGAGCTGACATCCTGGTTGGGTTTGGGCGAGGGCAGGAGAACGCCTAACTTTGCCCCTGACAGTCGCTGGCGACCTGCACAAACGCTGGTCCGCACAGCGGTGAGCGCAAGATTCATGGTAAGGATGGGCTCCTGCGCCTCGAGGCCTGGCACTCGCCCTCAGGCCACAGGACAAGGGAACGACTCTTCAGTACGAATCGTGATTTTCGGGCATCACGATCTGGTTTGTCGGCTCGCCGGCCGGACCTGGCCCTGGTCGTCAGGAAGCCACAACCACCCGCGGCGGCCGCCTGCGGCCGCACCTCGGCCGGCGACGCTCACCAGGGCCTGCCGGGCCTGCAGCCGCCCGTACCCCTGCTCCAATCCCTGCCAGATACTGCGCACCAGTTCGAGGCGCAGCTCAGCTTCGGGCCAGGGGCTGAGCGGTATCAGCACCGCACCACGCTCACGGGCCCGGGCCGCCAGCCGGCGCAGCATTGACGGCGAGGCCCCAGCCCGTGGCCGGACCATGACGACGTCGACCGCGTCAACCATGGCGGCCACCGTGTCAGCCCAGCGGCGACCAGGGGCGGGGACCAAGGCCATCCGCTCCAGCGCCAACCCGAGCTCATGCGCGGCAACGATGCCCCCAGGTCTTCCACCCTACCGTCGCGACCCACGAGCCGGTCCTGGAGGCCTCGGCCACCAGCGCGAGTGCGAGTGCGTGCGACCCAGTCACGGCAATGACGCTGCCCCGGCGGAGACCCCGGCCGGGCAGCAGATCGGCGAAGGCCGCCGCGACCGGCAGGAGCCGCTCGCCTGCCGGGGCTGGCTCCCGCAGGCGAGCGGCCAGCTGGTCGTGCAACCCTTGGCGGGCAGGGTCGGGAACGGACACGACCATGGCCGGAAGGATCGAACACAGGTTCGTCCGTGGGCAATGGTCCGTGCGGGCTATTTGCAGGGCCGCTCCAGCTGGGTTCCGTGAAGGTCTGGCGACGACTTCCCCAGTCCTTGGTCGCCACGAGGGTCGGCTAGTCCGGAGTGTCATGCTTGTCGAGGAGCTTGTTGCCAAGCTGCGCCTAATGCCGAAGGGAGCCGAGCTGCTCGCGCTCGAGCCGGGGTACCAGCAGTACTGTGAGCGGGAGATCGACGATTATCTAGCGTGCTAGCGGGGCATCTGGGACGTAGATCACGAGAGGCAGGGCCCGCCTTCGGGCTCGTGGTGGAGCGGTTATCTTCTGTCGTCCACCACGGAGCAACCCGGCTGAGGCGACCTGGGCCCAGCGGGACTCATCCTGGTTCCGGGTCGGCCACGGCGAACAGCTGCCAGCGGCCCGGGACGCCCTTGAGGGCGTGCCCGCCCCGCTCCAGGAAGCCGATGCCCGATCCGGCAACCAGATCCCTGACCGTGCTCGACACCATCACGTCCCCGCCGGAGGCCAACGCGGTCACCCTGGCGCCGATGTGGACGGCGATCCCACCGACGTCGTTGCCGCGGAGCTCGACCTCACCGGCGTGCAGGCCGATCCGGACCTGGATTCCGAGGGCCCCCAACTGCTCCCGGATGGCCAGCGCGCAGCGAATGGCGCGGGCGGGCGCGTCGAACAGGGCCAGGAAGCCGTCGCCGGTGGTGTTGATCTCCTGCCCCCCGTGGGCGCCCAACTGCTCGCGGACCAGCTCGTCGTGGCGGTCCAGCAACTGGCGCCACCGCCGGTCGCCGACCTGCGCCGCCCGCTCCGTGGACGAGACGATGTCGCTGAACATGACCGTGGCCAGGATGCGATCGGGGTCCGAGCCGGCGGGGAACGCCGAGGCCTGGCCGGCGGCAAACGCGCCGATCAGCCGGCGGGTGACCCCGGGCGAGAGCAGGGCATCGCCCCGGGCGACTGCCCGCACCCCCTGGAGCAGCAGCTCCGGCTCCGTGTCCTTGACCAGGAACCCACTCGCGCCCACGCGTAGGGCCTCGAACACGTACTCGTCGACGTCGAAGGTGGTGAGGATCACGATCCGGGTCCGGTCAAGGTGCCCGTGGTGCACGATCCGGCGCGTCGCCTCCAGCCCGTCCATCTTGGGCATCCGGATGTCCATCAGCACGATGTCCGGGACCAGCTCTGTGGCCATCCGCAGGGCGGCCTCGCCGTCGTCGGCCTCGCCGACCACCTCGATGTCGTCCTGCGCGTCGAGCAGGGCGCGAAGGCCGGCCCGCACCAGCGTCTGGTCGTCGGCGAGCAGGACCTTGATCATCGGGGCACCCCTTCGGGGTTCCCCGAACCCCTCCGGATCACGGGGCGCCGTCCAGGGGCAGGCGGGCCCGCACCTGGAAGCCGCCATCCGGCCGGGGGCCGGCCTGCAGCTCCCCACCCAGCGCGGCCGCCCGTTCGCGCATGCCGAGGATCCCCTTGCCGCTTCCAGGGGCACGGCCGTGCGGCGAGCGGCCGCGGCCGTCGTCGTCGACCTGCACCGTGAGATCCCCCTCTCCGTAGGAGACCCGCACGGTCGCGGTCGCCGGCCCGGCGTGGCGGGCGACGTTGGTGAGCGCCTCCTGCACGATCCGGTATGCCGCCACGTCCACGGCGAACGGCAGCCGGCGCGCCTCGCCATCGGTGTCGGTCCTGACGACCAGGCCGGCCGCGGCGGCCTGCGACACCA
>DASQWY010000366.1:0-3502 GCA_035640005.1 Actinomycetes bacterium | reverse complement strand
ACCCCGTCCAGGTAGGCCTTGACCTTGGCGAAGCGGGCGAAGTAGGTGTCCATCATCGCCTTGGCCTCGTCCGGGGCGATGCCGATGCCCTGCGCCAGCCCGTAGGCGGACAGGCCGTAGGCGAGCCCGTAGGTGACCATCTTGACCCGCGCCCGCAGCTCGCGGTCGACCTGCTCGGGCGGCAGCCCCCACACCATGCCCGCCACCGTGGCGTGCACGTCCTCGCCGCCCAGGAATGCCTGCACCAGCGCCTCATCTCCGGCCAGGTGCGCCAGCACGCGGAACTCGATCTGGGCGTAGTCGGCCACCAGCAGCCCCTCCGCGTCCGGCCCGGCCACGAACGCGCGGCGGATCTCCCGGCCGGTCTCGGTGCGGATGGGGATGTTCTGCACGTTGGGGTTCTGGCTGGAGAGCCGCCCGGTGGACGCGATCAGCTGGTTGAACTGCGCGTGGATGCGGCCGGTGGCCGGGTTGACCAGCTTCGGCAGCGCGTCCACGTAGGTGTTCTTGAGCTTGGCGACCTCCCGGTAGCCCAGCAGCGCGTCCAGGATCGGGTGCGGGTTGGTCGCCGCCAGCTGGGCGAGGGCGTTGGCGTCGGTGGTGTAGCCGGTCTTGATCCGCTTGGTCTTCGGCAGCCCCAGCTTCTCGAACAGGATGTGCTGCAGCTGCGGGTTGGAGCCGATGGTGAACTTCTCGCCGGCCAGCTGGTAGACGTGGGTCTCGTGGTCGGCGAGGCGGGAGTCCAGCCGGTCGCCGATCTCCTCCAGCACCGACAGGTCGACCGCGATGCCGGTCTGTTCGAGCTTGGCCAGGATCGGCACCAGCGGCAGCTCGACCTCGGAGGCGAGCCGCTCCACGTCCATGGCGGCCATCTCCTTGGCCAGGGCGCCGGCCAGCTCCCCCACCGCCTGCGCGCGCAGGCACCAGTCCTCGAACACCGGCCCCTCCTCGCCGGTGTCCAGGGCCAGCTGGGTCGCCTCCCCCGCCGCCGGCGCCGCGTCGCTCCCCTGCGGGCGCAGCTCCTTGCGCAGGTAGCGCAGGGCCAGGTCGGACAGGTCGTAGGTGCGCTGGGCGGGCAGCGCCAGGTAGGCGGCCAGGGCGGTGTCCATCGCCAGCCCGCTCAGCTGCCAGCCGCGGCCCCAGGCGGCCAGGTACAGGTACTTGGCGTCGTGGGCGAGCTTGGGCCGGCCCGGGTCGGCCAGCAGCCCGGCCAGCGCCTCGGTGTCGGCGGGGGCGGCCTCGTCGAGGTCCAGGTAGGCGGCGCCGCGCCCCTCGGCCCATAGCCCCACGCCCAGCAGGTCCGCGCGGCCCGGGCCGGTGGCCAGCTGGGCGGCCAGCGCGACCGGCGCGCCGGCCGGCGCCGCCGCCAGCCAGCCGGCGAGCTCGCCGGCGGCCAGCTGGCAGGCGTCGACCTCGAAGCCGGTGTCGGCCGACACCGGCTGGACGGTGGTGGCGAACAGCCGCTCCCGCAGCGGGTGGAACTCGAGGGTGTCGAACAGCCGGTGGATCTTCTCCCGGTCCCAGGCGCCCATGTGCAGGTCCTCGACCCCGACCGGCAGCGGCACGTCGCGCCGCAGGGTCATCAGCCGCTTGTTGCGCAGCACGTCCTCGCCGTGGGCGAGCAGGTTGTCGTGCAGCCGGCCGCGCTGCTCGCCGGCGTGGGCGACGACCTCCTCGGCGCTGCCGTAGGCCTGCACCAGCTTGGTGGCGGTCTTGTCGCCGACCCCGGGCACGCCGGGCAGGTTGTCGGAGGTGTCGCCCCGCAGCGCGGCCACGTCCAGGTAGCGGCCGGGCGGCACCCCGTAGCGCTCCTCGACCTTGGCCTGGTCGTAGATCTGGGTGTCGGTGATCCCGCGCCGGGTCATCATCACCCGCACGCCGTCGGCGTCGTCGATCAGCTGCAGGTTGTCGCGGTCGCCGGTGACGATCAGCACCGGCAGCGCCCTGGCCCTGGCCTGCTCGACCAGGGTGGCGATCAGGTCGTCGGCCTCGTAGCCGGCCACCTCGACCACCGGGATGCGCAGCACGTCGAGCACCTCGCGGATCAGCGGCATCTGCGAGGTGAACTCGTCGGGGCTGGCGCGGCGGTTGGCCTTGTAGTCGGCGTAGACGTCGTGCCGGTAGGCGGGCCGGCCGAGGTCGAAGCAGACCGCCACCCGGTCCGAGCCGACCTCGCCGAACAGCTTGACCAGCATGCTGGTGAAGCCGTAGACGGCGTTGGTCACCTGGCCGGTGGTGGTGGCCAGGTCGCTCGGCAGCGCGAAGAAGGCACGGTAGGCCAGGCTGTGCCCGTCCAGCAGGACGAGCGGCGCCGGCGGGGAGGTGGAGGTTGCCACTTGGCGAGTCTAGCAGCCGCCCCGGACCCGTCCCGGCCCTTGTCCCCAGGGCTCAGCCGCGGTGCAGCAGCGCCCGCGACTCGGCCCGCCGGCGCAGCCGCAGCTGGGTGCCGCGCCCCCGCCGCTCCAGCACCACCTCGTCCACCAGCTGGGCGATCAGCCACAGGCCGCGGCCGCCGCTGGCCAGGGTCGGCGGGGGGCCGTTCGGCAGCGTCGGCAGCTGGCGGGTGGGCCCGCGGTCGCGCACGCGCATCTCGATCCAGCCGCCGTCGACCCGCAGGGACACCTCGACCAGGCCGCCGCCGGCGGAGCCGTGGCGGATCGCGTTGCTGACCGCCTCGTCGAGGGCGAGCAGCACGTCGGCGATGACCTCCTCCGGCACCGTGCGGAGGGAACGGGCGGCGCACCGCCGCAGCGCGGGCAGGCTCTCGGAGGTCGGTCTGAGGGTGAGCTCCACGGATCGCGGTTGTGGGCAGGCGACAGGTAGTGCTCTTCTACCCTGCGGGAGCCGCTCCGCAACCTGACCGCCGACGACCGGGCCCTGACCGGTCGCTCGCCATCGCCGCTGGTGCCACCTGCGACGATGCTGGATCGCTTGCGCCGCAAGGGTTTCGGCCGGTTGACCGCGCCCCCTCGCCCTGCTAGCGTGCGGCCCAATCGGGGTCCCCGCGGGGACCCCGTGGGCCGTCCGGCGTGGGGGTCCGAAGGCCGAGTAGAGAACGCCGCGCACTCGGGGAAGGTGCGCGAACGGAGCCAAAGGTTGCTTCGGACCCTCGCCGGGCTGCTCCTCCCTCTCCCGAGGCCGGCCTCAGAGGATCTTCGACAGGAACGACCGCGTCCGGTCGTGCCGGGGGTTGGCGAACACCTCGGTGGGCTTGCCCTCCTCGACCACCACCCCCTGGTCCATGAACACCAGGTGGTCGCCGACCTCGCGGGCGAAGCCCATCTCGTGGGTGACCACGATCATGGTCATGCCGCTGGCGGCGAGCTTCTTCATCGCCTCCAGCACCTCGCCGACCAGCTCGGGGTCCAGCGCCGAGGTCGGCTCGTCGAACAGCATCAGCTTGGGGTCCATGGCCAGGGCGCGGGCGATCGCCACCCGCTGCTGCTGCCCGCCGGACAGCTGGGCGGGGTAGGCGTCCGCCTTGTCGGCCAGGCCGACCTGG
>DASQWY010000365.1:0-9642 GCA_035640005.1 Actinomycetes bacterium | reverse complement strand
CCTCCGGGTGCAGGCCGTCGGCGGGCAGCACCGCCACCGCCGGGCGCGGGCCCGCGGCCGCCGGCGCCGGCAGCGGCACCGGCGCGTACCAGGGGTCGCGGTCGCTCGGCCGGCGCATCACCTCGAAGGCCAGGCGCAGGTCGGCGACGGTGCGGGCCATCGGCCCGACCGCCGACAGCAGCTGCATCGCGATCGGGCCGTCCATCGGCTCGGTGGAGGCCGCCTGGGCGACCCGGCCGAGGGACGGCCGCAGCGCCGCCGTGCCGCAGCACTGCGACGGGAAGCGCAGCGACCCGCCCAGGTCGGTACCGACCCCCAGCGGCGTCATGCCGGTCGCCAGCGCGGCCGCCTCGCCGCCGCTGGAGCCGCCGGGGGTGCGCGACGGGTCCCACGGGTTGCGGGTCGGGCCGGCGAGGGCGTTGTCGGTGTGCCAGCGCAGCTGGAAGTCGGGCAGGTTGGTGCGGCCGATCGGGATCGCGCCGGCGGCGCGCAGGTGCGCCACGGCCGGCGCGTCCTGCGGCGCGACCGCCCCGGCCAGGGCGGCGACCCCGTTGGTGGTGGCGGTGCCGGCCACGTCCACGCACTCCTTGACGGTGAATGGCACCCCGTGCAGCGGGCCGAGCGGCTCGCCGGCGGCGCGGCGGCGGTCGGCCGCGTCCGCCGCCTGGAGCGCCTGCTCGGCGAGGCCGACGCGCACCGCGTTCACCTGCGGGTTGACCTGGTCGATCCGGGCCAGGTGGGCGCCCACGGCCTCCCGGCTGGAGACCTCGCCGGCGCGGACCATGGCGGCCAGCCGGCCGGCTCCGTGGGCCCACAGCTCGCTGCTGGCCGCGCGCGTGGCGGCCGGGGACGTCGAGGACATCGCGGTTCCTCCGTGCGGTCGGGGTCGTCGCCCGGAGGGTAGGGGCGCCGCCGGGCGTCGCCATCGGGCGAATGCCCTACCCGTCGCCGTCGCGGAGCAGGTCGTGCTCGACCGCGAACAGGGTCGCGCCGGCGCGGGTGGAGACGCCGGCCTTGGCGTACAGGTGCTGCACGTGGTGGCCGACGGTCTTGGCGGCGACGCCGAGCCGGGCGGCGATCGCCTTGTTCGACAGGCCGCGGGCGAGCAGCCGCAGCACCTGCACCTCCCGCTCGCTCAGCCCCGCCGGCCAGGGCCGCCGCCCGCCGCGGCGGCCGGTGGCGCCGAGCACCGCGTCGACCGCCTCGGCGTCCAGGCGGCCGGCGCGCGCCTCCGCCGCCAGCGCCTCGGCCGCGGCCGCCGGCGGCAGGGCCGGGCGGTGCGGGCGCGCCTCCGACAGCGCCTGCCGGACGTCGGCGGCGGCCAGCACCCGGGCGGGCATGCCGAGCTGCGCGGCGGGCACGCCGCGGTGGTAGCCGGAGCCGTCCAGCCGCTCGTGGTGGCCGGCGGCGAGCGCCCCGACCGGCGCCAGCGCCGGCGAGCGGGCCAGCGCCCGCTCGGTGTAGTACGGGTGCAGCCGCACCTGCTCCCACTCGCCGTCGCTCAGCGGGCCCGGCTTGTCCCAGACGCGGTTGGACACGCCGACCCGGCCGAGGTCGTGCAGCAGCCCGGCCCGCCGCACGGCGGCGACCTCGGCGGGCGGCAGGCGCAGCCGCCAGGCGGCCGCCTCGGCCAGCTCGGCGACCCCGGCCGAGTGGCCGAGGGTGAACGGCGACTTGAGGTCGGCGAAGTCGGCGACGGCCGCGCACGCCTCGTCGAGCGCGTCGCCGGCCAGCAGCCCGGGGCGGCCCGGTTCGACCGCCAGCGCCGCCTGCCACGCCGAGCCGCCGTCCAGCTCGGCGAACAGCTCGCCGGCGTGGCGGGCGAAGCGCGCGGCCAGCTCCGGGTCGAACGCGGTCCCGGCGCGGCCGGCGACCACCCCGGCGGCCGCCTCCGCGCCGGCCTGGGCGCGGAACACGTCGGCGTCCCTGGCGACGTGCAGCAGCCGCGCGGCCAGCGGGATCGCCGCGCCGGCCGCGCCGGCCGGGAAGCCCTTGCCGTCCCAGCGCTCGAACACGAAGCCGAGCGCGTGCCCGACCCCGCCGCCGAGCCCGAGCCGCGGCGCCAGCCGGCGGGCGACCTCGCAGTGCGCCGCGAGCGCCCGCCGCGGCCGGCGCGGCCCCTCGGCCAGCGCCCCGGCCAGCAGCGCCGCGCGGCGCAGCGGCGGCGCGCCGGCGCCGGCCTGGCGCAGCAGGAAGCCGACCACCTCGGCGGGCCGGCCGCCGTCGACGGTGGCGTAGGCCGCCCGCACCGCGATGTCGTCGCCGTACAGCCGCGCGGCCTCGTGCGCGTCGGCGGTGCAGCCGACCGAGTGCAGCAGGGCGGCGTGGAAGGCGTCGGCCAGCTCCCGCTCGGGCACGCCGGCCAGCCCGCCGAGCCGCACCGCCAGCACGCCGGTGCGCAGCGCGTGCTCCAGCGGCTGCCCGGTGCCCAGGTCGGTGGCCAGCGACAGCGCGGCCAGCAGCTCCACCGACCGCAGCGCCCCGCCCGCTTCGCCCCCCATGACCCGAGCATCATAGGGGGCGCCGGTCGCCCGGCGCCCCCTTGGTGTGCCGGCGGCTCAGCCGGTCACGGTGAAGTTGGCGCTCAGGTTTCCGACCTGCACCTGGTAGGCGCCCGGCTCGACCGCCCGGCTCCCGTCGGCGTTGATGTCACCCACCGTCACGGCCAGCCGCGACACCGGGAACGACACGCTGACCTGCTTGGACTGGCCAGCGTCCAGGCTCACCCTGGCGAACCCGACCAGCCGCTGCGGCGGCACGACCACGTCGCTCACCGGCTGGTGCACGTAGACCGGAACGATCGTCGTCCCGGCCCGGCTGCCGGTGTTGGCCACCGTGAAGGTGGCGGTCACCGTGCCGTTCCGGCCTACCGAGCTGGTCGCCGACAGGCCGCTGGTCGCGAACGTGGTGTAGGACAGGCCGAACCCGAACGGGTACAGCGGGTTGTAGGAGTGCCCCTGGCCGGAGCCGGTGTCCGGCAGCTGGTCGAAGAACTTCGGCTGGTCGCCGAGCGGCGACGGGCAGTCGCCGCAGAAGTCGCCGCCGGGCGCGTCGGCGTCCGACGGCCAGCTCACCGACAGCCGACCGCTCGGGTTGACCTTGCCGAAGATCGCGTCCGCGACCGCGGTGCCGGCCTCGGTGCTGCCCTGGTAGGCCATCAGCAGGGCGGCGGTGCTCTCGCCGGGTCCGAGCCCGAGCGGGCGGCCGGCGATGACCACCACGATCACCGGCTTGCCGGTCGCCTGCAGCGCGCTGATCAGCGCCTTCTGGCTCGGCGGCAGCGCCGGCGCCGGGTTGTCGCCCAGCCCCTCGGCGTACGCCTTCTCGCCGACGGCGACCACGACCGCGTCCGCGGACGCCGCCGCGGCGACCGCGGTGGCCTGGTCGGGAGCGGAGACCACCTCCGGGTCGGCGGCCCGCAGTCCCTCGAGCACCGTGGTCCCGGGCGGGATCTGGTCCGGCGGGCCCATGCAGCAGACGTGCCCGGCGCCGAACACCCCCTGCCAGGAGACGCTCCAGCCGCCGAGCTGGTTGGTCATCGAGTCGGCGCTCGGCCCGGTCACCACCAGCTTGGCGCTCGGCGACAGCGGCAGCAGGTTGCCCTGGTTGCGCAGCAGGGTGATCGACTCGCGGGCGGCCCGCAGGGTGTCGTCCCGACCGGCGGTGACGGCCGCGTCGGCCTTGCCCGAGTCCACGTACGGGTGCTCGAACAGGCCGAGCTCGAACTTCAGCTGCAGGATCCGACGCACCGACTCGTCGATCCGCTGCTGGGAGACCAGCCCCTGCTGCACGTCCTGGATCAGGCCGGCCTGCCAGCCGGCGAAGTCGAACGGCGTCATCGAGATGTCGACGCCCGCGTTCACCGCCTTGGCGATAGCGTGCGGGAAGTCGGCGGCGACGTGGTAGGCGGTCTGCAGCGCCGGCACGTCGCCGTAGTCGCTGATCACCACGCCCTTGAAGCCGAGCCGGTCGCGCAGCTCGGTGGTGAGCAGGAAGTGGGACGCGGTGGCCGGGATGTTGTTGACGGACCCGGAGTCCACCATGACCGTCCTGGCGCCGGCGTCGATCCCGCCGGCGTAGGAGGGCAGGAAGACGTCCTGCAGGTAGCGGATCGGCAGCTGTGCCTCCACCCGGTCGTGCCCGTTGATCGACTCGGAGTAGCCGGCGAAGTGCTTGACCGTCGCCGCGGCCTGCAGCGGGCCGCTGGTGCCCTGCAGCCCGCGGACGAACGCGGCGCCCAGCGCCGCGGACAGCGCCGGCTGCTCCGCCCAGGTCTCGTAGTACCGGCCCCAGCGGTTGTCCCGGGCCAGGTCCTGGACCGGCGCGAAGTCCCAGCTCCAGCCGGTCGCCCTGATCGCCCTGCCGGTGACCTCGCCGGCGGCCTGCGCGGCGGCCGGGTCCCAGCTGGCGCCGGTACCGATCTGCTGCGGAAACAAGGGCGCCTGGAAGGGGTGGCCGAAGCCGTGCACCGCGTCCACGCCGAGGATCACCGGGATGTGCAGCCGGGAGCCCTCGATCGCGGCGTGCTGGATCGTGTTGGCCCACTCCGCCCAGCCGTGGCCGGTGTTGTCGGCCGGGTTGTCGGTGCCGCCGGCCAGGATCGAGCCGGTGAAGTTCTTGACCAGCACCTCGTTCAGGCAGTTGGGCTGCAGCGGGTCGTCGTTGCCGCCGGTGTTGTGGCACATGCCGTCGGCCGGGTTGGTCTTGTCGCGCAGCTGACCGACGACGATCTGGTCCATCTGGCCGACCTTCTCGGCCAGGGTCATGCGGCCGAGCAGGTCGTTGACGCGGGAGGCGACCGGGGCGGAGGGATCGAGGTAGGTGGGTTTGGCCGCCGCCTGGGCGACCAGCAGCTGGCTGGAGAGCACCAGCGCGCACACCATCGCCGCGGCCGCGGCGAGGCGTGCGCCACGGCGCCGCCACCCCCCGGCCAGCAAGCCTGCGAGTCTAGCCATCCGAGCCTCCTCGGGGACGCCGTGCTGGACCCTGAGAAAATGCCCGGAACCGCCGGCTTCGAACCTTCCGCGGCGGCCTTCAGCGCAGCAGCTTGTCGAGCCGGATCGGCAGGTCGCGTACGCGGACGCCGGTGGCGTGGTGGACGGCGTTGGCGACGGCGGCGGCGGTGCCGACGATGCCGAGCTCGCCGACCCCCTTCGCGCCGAGCGGGTTGGCGCGCGGGTCGTCCTCGTCGATCCAGGCGACCTCCAGGTCGCCGACGTCGGCGCAGGCGGCCAGGTGGTAGCCGGCGAGGTCGTGGTTGGCGAAGTCGCCGAAGCGGGGGTCCATGACGCCCTCCTCGTGCAGCGCCATCGACACGCCCATGGTCATGCCGCCGGCCAGCTGCGAGCGGGCGGTCTTGGGGTTGACGATCCGGCCGGCGGCGAACACCCCGACCAGCCGCGGCACCCGCACCTCGCCGGTGTCGGCGTCGACGCGGGCCTCGACGAACTGCGCGCCGAACGCGTAGCGGGCCAGCGGCGGCTCGGCGGCGACGTCCTCGGCGGTGTCGGCGTGCACCTGGAGGCCCTCTGGCGGGACCGGCCCGCCCCGCCCGTCCAGCAGCTCGCGGAGCCGCTGGCAGGCCTTGAGCACCGCCGAGCCCCACGAGGTGGTGCCCATCGAGCCGCCGGCAGGGCCGGCCGGCGGCAGGGAGCTGTCGCCCAGCTCCACCCGCACCCGCTCCACCGGCGCCCCGAGCGCGTCCGCGGCGACCTGCGCCAGCGCGGTGCGGGCGCCGGTGCCGATGTCCGCGGCGGCCAGGCGCACCAGGTAGCCGCCGCCGGGCTCGGCGAGGGCCGCGGCCTGGGCGGGCCGGCGGCGGCCCGGGTAGGTCGACACGGCCATCCCGCTGCCGACCAGCCAGCGGCCGTCGCGGCGGGCGCCGGGCGTGGGGTCGCGGCCCGCCCAGCCGAAGCGGGCGGCGCCCTCGCGCAGGCAGGCGAGCAGGTTGCGGCTGGAGAACGGCTGGCCGGTCTCCGGGTCCAGCGCGGGCTCGTTGCGGACGCGCAGCTCCACCGGGTCCAGGCCGCAGGCGGCCGCCAGCTCGTCCATGGCCGACTCCAGCGCGTACATGCCGGGGCACTCGCCGGGGGCGCGCATCCACGACGGCGTCGGCACGTCCAGCGCCGCCAGCCGGTGGCTGGTGCGGCGGTTCGGCGCCGCGTACAGCATGCGGGTGGCGACCGCGGTCTGCTCGGCGAACTCGGCGAGGGTGGAGGTCTGCTCCACGACCTCGTGGGCGATCGCGGTCAGCCGGCCGTCGCGGCCGGCGCCCAGCCGCACCCGCTGGATCGTGGGCGTGCGGTAGCCGGTGAGCGCGAACATCTGCTGCCGGGTGACCGCCACCTTGACCGGCCGGCCCACCACCAGGGCGGCGATCGCCGCCAGCATCACCGGCGGCCGCGGCGCCAGCTTGGCGCCGAAGCCGCCGCCGACGTGCCGGGAGACGACCCGCACCCGCTCGGGCGCGACGCCGAGCGCCTCCGCCACCATGTCCCGCACCCGCTCGGGCGCCTGGGTGGAGTCGTACAGGGTCAGCTCGTCCCCGTCCCAGCTGGCCAGGGTGGCGTGCGGCTCCATCGGGTGGTTGTGCTGCGCGGGCGTGCGGTAGGTCTGGTCGACGGTGACCTCGGCCAAGGCGAGGGCGGCGTCGACGTCGCCCTGGTCGGTGTCGGTCCGCTGGTTGGGGAAGACCCTCGGCGGCCGGTACAGCCGCGGGTGGTCGGCGCGCAGCTCGACGTCGTGGGCCTGGACGGCGTAGCCGACGCGGACCAGCCGCTCGGCCTCGCGGGCGGTCTCCAGGGTGTCGGCGACCACTGCCGCGACGATCTGGCCGCGGTAGGCGACCCGGTCGGACTGGAACAGCGCCAGCTCGCCCTCGGCGACCGCCAGCTTCGGCGCGTTGCCGTGCGACAGCACCGCCAGCACGCCGGGCAGCGCCAGCGCGGCGGCGCCATCCACCGAGCGGACCGAGCCCTTGGCCACGGTCGCCTGCACCGGCGCGGCGTAGGCGACGTCGGCGACCGGGTGCTCGTAGGCGTAGACCGCCGCGCCGGTCACCTTCTCGCGCGCCTCCACGCGGTCCAGCGCCGCGCCGACGCTGCGGGCACCGGCCAGCGTCATGGTCCCTCCGCCAGCTCGGCCAGCGTGCGGACCAGCAGGTTGACCGTGAGCGGGAGCTTGAAGCCGTTGTCGCGCAGCGGCCGCGCCGCCGCCAGCTCGGCCCGCGCCGCCTCCGCGAAGCGCTCCTCGGTGGCGGGACCGCCGCGCAGCGCCGCCTCGGCGCGGCTGGCGCGCCAGGGCGCGTGGGCGACCCCGCCGAGCGCCAGCCGCACCTCGCCGACCACGCCGTCGGCCACGACCAGCACCGCCGCGACCGACACCAGCGCGAACGCGAACGAGGCGCGGTCGCGGACCTTGCGGTAGGCCGACCGCGCCCCCGGCGGCGGTGGCGGCAGCTCCACGGCGGTGATCAGGTCGCCGTGCCCGAGCACGGTGTCGCGCTGCGGCTGGTCGCCGGGCAGCCGGTGCAGCCCGGTCGCGGGGACCGCCCGCTCGCCGCCCGGGCCGCGCACCAGCACCACCGCGTCGAGCGCCGCCAGCGCCACCGCCATGTCCGACGGGTGGGTCGCCACGCACGCCGGCGAGGCGCCGAGGATCGCCAGGTTGCGGTGCTCGCCCTCGCGCGCCGGGCAGCCGGACCCGGGCGCGCGCTTGTTGCACGGCTTGGTCACGTCCTGGAAGTACACGCAGCGGGTGCGCTGCAGCAGGTTGCCGGCGACGGTCGCCTGGTTGCGCACCTGCCCGGAGGCGCCCGACAGCAGCGCCTGGGCGAGCGCGGGATAGCGCTCCCGCACGGTCGGGTCGGCGGCCAGGTCGCCGTTGCGGGCCGCGGCGCCGACCCGCAGGCCGCCGCCCGGCAGCCGCTCCACCCGGTCCAGCGGCAGCCGGCTCACGTCCACCAGCAGCTCGGGCGTCTCCACCCCCAGCCGCATCAGGTCGACCAGGTTGGTGCCGCCGCCGAGGAACCGCGCCCCGGGCGTCGCGGCCAGCGCCGCCACCGCCGCGCCCGCGTCGGCCGGCCGCTGGTAGCGGAACGGCCTCAGCGGGCGACCTCCGCGATCGCCGGGACGATGTTCAGGTAGGCGCCGCAGCGGCACAGGTTGCCGCTCATCCGCTCGCGGATCTCCCGCTCGTCCAGCTCGACCCGTTCGGCGCGCAGGTCGGCGGTGACCGCGCTCGGCCAGCCCGCGGCCGCCTCGGCGAGCATCCCCACCGCCGAGCAGAGCTGCCCGGGGGTGCAGTAGCCGCACTGGAACGCGTCGTGCTCGACGAAGGCGCGTTGCAGCGGGTGCAGCCGGTCGCCGTCGGCGAGCCCCTCGACGGTGACGACCTCGGCGCCGTCGTGGGCGACCGCCAGCGCCAGGCAGGCGCAGGCGCGGCGGCCGTCCAGCAGGACCGTGCAGGCGCCGCACTGGCCGTGGTCGCAGCCCTTCTTGGTGCCGGTCAGGCCCAGCCGCTCCCGCAGCAGGTCGAGCAGGGTCGTGCGGGTGTCGACGGCGAGCCGGCGCGGCTGGCCGTTGACGGTGAGGGTGACCTCGGCGACCACGGGTTGGGGGACGCTCACCAGGCCAAGGTAGCCCAGCCGGCCGCGGTCGCGCAGCCGGCGGCTACCGGCCCCAGCCCTCCGGCGGCGGGCGGTCGCCGGGCTCCAGGTGCCAGTAGTCGCGGACCTCGACCACCAGGCCGTCGGCGTCGAAGCGGGCGACCCCGCCGCCGGCCAGCGTCGCGGCCGCGCCGTCGGTGTCCACGAACCTGGCCCAGTACTCCACGAACGCCCGGTCGCCCTGCACGACCGGCTCGCCGAAGCGCACCTCGTCGACGCGCCGCTCGTCGGCGAACGCCTGGCGCAGGTAGTCGCGGACGCCCTCCCGCCCGCGGTGGGGCGCCCGGAACGGGGTGGAGCGGTGCACGCAGTTCTCGGCGTACAGGGCGACGACCGGCTCGACCTGGTGCGCCCGCCAGGCGGCCGTCCAGGTCGCCGCCCACCTGTGTGCCGCCTCCGCTGGGTCCATCGTCGCGCTCCTTCGTCCGGGGTCCGCGCCGCCGCGATACTGCTCCAGACCGGCGACATCCGGGACTGGCGTAGGCTCGGCACATGGCCGAGGACCGTCCGCTGGTGACCGTGACCTTCCCCGCCGGGAAGGACGGGCTGGCCGGGCTGTTCGGCGAGGCGGCCCGGGTCGAGCCGGTCGCCGACCTGCCCGACCAGCAGCGCACCAGCACGCTGCGCGCCGCCGACGTGTTGCTGTCGTTGAACTGGCGGCGGGAGCTGCGGCCGGGGGAGGGGCCGACCCTGGGCGCGCGGTTCGTGCAGCTGCTGTCGGCCGGCGCCGACCACCTGCCGTTCGACCAGCTCCCGCCGGGCGCGCTGGTCGCCAGCAACGCCGGCGCCTACGCCGAGCCGATGGCCGAGCACGCCGTGGCCATGGCGCTGGCGCTGCTGAAGCGGCTGCCGCAGCACCACGCCGAGCTGGCCGCCGGCGTGTGGGACCAGTCCAGCCCCAACCGGCCGGTGCGGGGCGCGGTCTGCGGGATCCTCGGCTTCGGCGGCATCGGCAAGGCCACCGGGCGGCTGCTGCG
>DASQWY010000364.1:0-7291 GCA_035640005.1 Actinomycetes bacterium | reverse complement strand
CGCCGGCCCGGCGGGCCCGCGGGGGGTCCCGGCGATCGAGCTCTGGCAGGAGCCCAGCCGCCTGTGGCGCTGGCGCTACCTGGAGCCGTCCGCCGACGCCAGGCCGCCGCTCGAGTTGCTGGCCAACAGGGACTTCGACAGCCGCGAGGACGCCCTGCGCAGCGCCACCACCGCCTACCCGGGCGTGCCGGTGCGGGAGCGCGTCGCGACGCCGCCCGCCCGCCGGCGCGGATCGCTCACCCGCGACCGGCTGCTCGCGCTGGCCGTGATCGCCCTGGTGGTGTTCGTGCTGTGGCCGCGGCGCCGCAGCCGCGGGGACGGTCTCAGGTCGGCGGCTGGTCCGGGACGGTGAAGTGGAAGGTGGTGCCGCCCTCGGGGCGCGGCTCGAACCAGATCCGGCCGCCGTGACGCTCGGCGATGCGCTTGCAGAGGGCCAGCCCGATACCGGTGCCGGGATAGTGGCGCTGGCTGTGCAGGCGCTGGAACATCTCGAAGACGCGCTGCGCCTGGGCGGGGTCGATGCCGATGCCGTTGTCGGCGACCGAGATGCGCCAGGCGTCCGGCTCCCGGGCCGCTGACACCTCCACCAGCGGCCGGCCGCCGCGCTGGTACTTGACGGCGTTGGCGATCAGGTTCCGCAGCACCTGGCCGAGCTGGGTCTCGTCGCCGTGGACCGTGGGAAGCGGGCCGCTGCGGACCTCGGCGCCGGCCTGGCTGATGGCCGGCGCGAGCTGGCGCAGGCACCGCTCCAGCAGGCTGGCGACCTCGACCGGCGCCCGGCGCAACTCCGCCTGGCCGGCCTGGGCGTAGTCCAGCAGGTCGTCGACGAGCGCCTGCATGCGCGCCGCCCCGTCCACGATGAACTCGAGGTGCTCGCCGGCCTCCGGGTCGAGCCGGTCGGCCTGCAGGCGCTGCAGCAGCTTGGCGTGGCCGGCGATGGCCCGCAGCGGCTCCCGCAGGTCGTGGGAGGCGGCGTAGGCGAACTGGTTGAGCTCCTGGTTGGAGCGCTCCAGCTCCCGCTCGATCTGCTTCTGCGCGGTGACCTCGTTGACGACCACCCCCGCGCCGAGCGAGCGGCCCTCCCGTGACCGCATCGGGTAGAAAGCGCCGACCCAGTGGCGTTCCACGCCGGGGGCGTCGTCGGTCTCCCCGCTGAACTGCAGGTCGGTGACTGGCACCCCGGCGGCCACCACCTGCCGCAGCAGCCGCTCGGCCTGCTGGCCCGCCGGCGCCGGCAGCACCTCGCCGGGGGTGCGGCCGATGTGCGCCTCCACCGGCAGCCCGTTGATCACCGCCAGCGGCCGGTTGACCCGCAGGTAGCGCAGGTCGTCGTCCAGCACGCAGAAGCCGACCGGGGCGGCCGCGAAGAAGGTGTCCAGCAGCATGTTGGCCTGCTCGGTCGCCCGCCGCGCGGCCTGCAGGTCGGCGACCAGGCGGGCGCTGTCGATCGCCAGCGCGGCCCGGCAGGCCAGCTCCTCGGCGAAGGTGTAGTCCTCGGCGGTGAACGGGACCTCCTGCCGCGGGCAGCGGCCCAGGGTCAGCACGCCCAGGTTGTGGCCGCGGGCGGCCATCGGCACGCTGATCAGCGCGCGCAGCCCGAGCTCCTTCAGCAGCCGCAGCTGCTCGGGGCTGGCCAGCTCCTCCAGCACCGTGACCAGCTGGTCGACCGCCATGCCCTGGCCGGTCCTGGCCACCTCCAGCAGCGGCTCGGCGGGGACGGTCGCCCCGGCATGGTCGGGGTCGGCGTGGACGACCGCCACGCGGCGCAGCGTCCCATCCTCCAGCACGTCGACCAGGCAGAGGTCGGCGACCTCCGGGACCGGCAGCCGCGCCACGCCGGCCAGGGTCTGCTCCACGTCCAGGGACCGGTCCAGCAGCTTGCCGGCCTCGGCGAGGAACGCCAGCCGGCGCTCGCCGTAGCCGGTCCCGGCCGGCGTCCCGGCCAGCAGGTCCTCGGTGTCTCGTCCGATCGGCATGTGATGTCCCCCCCGGACCGGCCCTCAGGCTAGGAGTCGGCACGCACGGGCCCCCGCTTGACGGGACCGCCGGCTGGCCGCTGGCTGGCCGCTGGCAGGCGGCTTACGGCTGCTTGATGGCAACCCGGCTACCATTCGGCCATGCGCGTGCTGGTGGTCGAGGACGAGGCGGACCTGGCCGACGCGGTCGCCCGGGGGCTGCGCCGCGAGGGCTACGCCGTGGACGTGGCCTACGACGGCGACGAGGCGCTCGACAAGGCGGGCGTCAACGCCTACGACGTCGTCTGCCTCGACCTCAACCTGCCCGGCACCGACGGCATCGCGGTGGTCCGCCGCATCCGCGCCGACCAGCAGCGGCAGCCGCCGCGGGTGCTGATGCTGACCGCCCGCGACCGCACCCGCGACCGGGTCATCGGCCTGGACGAGGGCGCCGACGACTACCTGGTCAAGCCGTTCGACTTCGACGAGCTGACCGCCCGGGTCCGTGCCCTGCTGCGCCGCGACGCCGGCCGCTCCGGGGCGGTCCTGCGGGTCGGCGACCTCGAGCTGGACGCCGCCAGGCACGAGGCCCGCCGGGCGGGCCGCCCGCTGGCCCTGACCCCCAAGGAGTTCGCCCTGCTCCGCTACTTCATGTCCCGCGCCGGCCAGGTGCTCTCCCAGGAGGACCTGCTGGAGCACGTGTGGGACGAGAACGCCGACCCGTTCACCAACACCGTCCGGGTGACGGTCATGACGCTGCGGCGCAAGCTCGCCGAGGCCGGCGCCGACCAGCCGATCGAGACCGTGGTGGGCCGCGGCTACCGGCTGCGCGAGGGGACGTGAACGAGCCGGGCCGCCTCGCCGGTCGGCTGCCGGAGTGGACGCGGTCGATCCGCTTCCGGTACACGCTGCTCTACTCGGGGATGCTGTTCGGCCTGGCCGCCATGGTGGTCGGCCTGCTGTACCTGTTCCTGCTGATGAACCTCCGCCACCAGCCGGTCTCGGAGGCCTCGCAGGGCTCCATCTGCGTCGACTTCGGCCGCACCTGCTTCCCGGTCGTCACCGCCCGCCAGTTCGAGCGGATCGTGAACACCTACACGCTGAACAAGCTCCGTGCCTACTCGTTCATCGCGCTGGGCGTGCTGTTCGTGGCCAGCCTCGGGGTCGGCTGGGTGGTCGCCGGGCGGGTGCTCGCCCCGATCGGGCGGATCACCTCGGTCGCCCGCGACATCCAGGCCACCGACCTGTCGCGGCGCATCCGCCTGGGCGGCCCCGACGACGAGCTGAAGCAGCTGGCCGACACCTTCGACGCGATGCTGGCCAGGCTCGACGCCGCCTTCGCCGCGCAGCAGCAGTTCGTCGCCGACGCCTCCCACGAGCTGCGCAACCCGCTGGCGATCATCCGCACCAACATCGACGTCGCCATGGCCGACCCGGAGGCCGACCCCGAGGACCTGCGCCACGCCATCGGCGTGATCCGGCGGGCCAGCGACCGCATGGCCCGGCTGGTCGACGACCTGCTCGCCCTCGCCCACCGGCAGGCCCCCACCATGGAACGCGAGCCGGTCGACCTCGGCGCGGCCGTGGTGGAGGCGAGCGACGAGTTCCTCGCCCCGGCCGAGGCGCGCGGGATCACCCTGGACCGGGCGATCGCGCCCGAGGTGGTGGTGGTCGGCGACCGGGACGCGCTCAAGCGGGCGGTGGCCAACCTGCTGGAGAACGCCGTCCGGCTCGCCCCGGCCGGCTCCCGCATCCGGCTGGCGACCGGCAGCGAGGGCGACCGGGCCTGGATCGCCGTCAACGACGAGGGACCGGGCATCCCCCCCGAGCACCAGCAGCGGGTGTTCGACCGCTTCTGGCGGGCGGACAGGGCCCGCTCGCGAGCCGACGGTGGCACCGGGCTGGGCCTGGCGATCGTCCGCCAGATCGCCGAGACCCACGGCGGGCAGGTGCGCCTGCACTCCAAGCCCGGGGTCGGCTCGACCTTCGTGGTCTGGCTGCCGATCAGCCCGCGGCCGGGCCAGCGGGCCCCCCGCATCGGCCAGCCGGCCTCCCGCTAAGGGAGCTCCCGCGCCTTATGCCGCCTTGAGGTCTGTCTTACTGGTGCTTTAGCGAAGCGGGCCTACCCTCGGTGGTGACGCAGCTACCCGACCGCCAGGAGGGTCGACTCGATGTCCAGCCGCGACGGCATGGAGCCCTCGCGCTCCCAGAGCCCGACCGATACCCATCCCCTTCCCGACGAACCCGGCGGCAACCCCCGGCAGGAGCCCGAGGCCGCCGGGTCGGCGCCGACCGCCCCCACCTGGGGCTGGAGCGAGCCGGCACCGTCGTGGGCCGACCCGGTCCAGCCGACCTGGGGGCAGGCCGGCACCACCGCCGACGCTGGCGCGCCCGCCTGGCAGCAGCCCGAGCCGCCGGCCGAGCAGCCCACCCAGCCCGTCTGGGGGCAGGGCGGCGGGTCCGGCTGGGGCGCGGGCCCGGGCGGGCCGACCTGGGGCGAGCGGCCCGCCGCCCCCGACCGGCCGCGCGACCGGCGCCGCCTCGGCATGACCCTGGCCGCCATCGGCCTGGCGGTGGTGCTGCTGGCCGGCGCCTACGGCATCGGCCAGGCGGTCGGCCGCGACAACGGCACCGCCGCGCCCGCCGGCGCCGGCGTCCCCGTGCCCGCCGCCTCCGTCCCCGCGGTCAAGGGCGGCAGCGAGCCGGTCGCCGCGGTCGCCAAGGCCCTGCTGCCCGCGATCGTGGAGATCCGCACCAGGCAGGGGCTCGGCTCCGGGGTGGTGTACGACCGCAACGGCTACATCCTCACCGCCGCCCACGTGGTCGAGGGCAACGACCAGGTCACCGTCCGCCTCGCCGACGGCACCCAGGTGAACGGCCGGGTGCTCGGCACCGACGAGTCCAACGACGTCGGCGTGGTCAAGGTCAACCACAGCGGCCTGACCGCCGCCCCGCTCGCCCTGGGCGTCAAGCTCCAGGTCGGCCAGATGGCGGTCGCCATCGGCAGCCCGTTCGGGCTCGACCAGACCGTGACCGCCGGCGTGGTCAGCGCCACCAGCCGCGCCATCGACGCCCAGACCGCCAACGGCCAGCAGACCGTGCGCCAGGTCCTGCAGACCGACGCGCCGATCAACCCGGGCAACTCCGGCGGCGCGCTCGCCGACCGCGAGGGCCGCGTGATCGGCATCAACGACGCCATCGAGTCGGGCGGCAATGGCAACGGCAACGTGGGGATCGGCTTCGCCATCCCGATCGACATCGCCGCCCGCTCCGCCCAGGCGATCGTCCAGGGCAAGCAGATCAAGGCGGGCTACATCGGCGTCTCCAGCGGCGACTCGACCAGCTCCAGCCAGGCCGGCGCGCTGGTCGAGAGCGTGGTCGGCGGCGGCCCGGCCGCCAAGGCCGGCGTCCAGGTCGGCGACCTGGTCACCGCCGTCAACGGCCAGGCCGTGCAGGACTCCGGCGACCTGGCCGCCCAGATCCGCGCCCTGGCCCCCGGCCAGAAGGTGGAGCTGACGCTGCTGCGCGACGGCAGGCAGCGCACCGCCACCGTGACCCTCGGGGAGAACCCCAACGGCTGATCCTGCTGGCATGGACGACTTCGACCGGATCTGGTACTTTGGCTGATAACGATTTGGAATCGAGCACGGCACGAACCGGAACGACACCGCTACTGTCGATACGCGAACACGGAATAGGTGCTCTGGGCGCTGGGGGGCGTACCGGAGGGCCACCTCCGCCCGCAGGACGGCCGGGGCCGTCGAGCCTCGGCCGGGAGGACACGGGAGGCGCGGGAAGCACGTTCGCGTTGCGGCGGCCGCGCCGTCCGGATGTGAGGACCGGTGGTTGGGGGACTACCGGGACCCCCCGGACGGCAGGCCGTCGTTAGTTACCGGGATCTGGAACCGTTCCGGGTGGGGATCGTCCTTCCGTAGTCCTTGGTTCACCGGGGGGCTGCGCTCCGCTCCGCCCCCCGGACCCCCCGGCGCTATCGCGAGGTGGCGCCGAGCCCACCGGGTCTCCGCCGGATCTCCTTGGGCCGCCGGGTCTCCTTGGGCCGCTGGGTCTCCCGAACCGCCGATTCTCCCTGCTCCCCTCGTGCGATGATCCGGGCATGGAGCGGCGGGCCCTGGGGGCGACCGGGCTGGAGGTCACGCCGGTCGGGCTGGGGCTGGCCGCGCTCGGCCGGCCGGCCTACATCGACCTCGGGCGCGACGCGGACCTCGGGGACGACCGCGGCGTCGGGGCGATGGAGCGCCGCTGCCACCAGTTGCTGGACGCCGCCTGGGCGGCCGGCGTGCGCTACCTGGACGCGGCCCGCTCCTACGGGCTGGCCGAGGCGTTCCTGGCCGCCTGGCTGACCAGCCGGAAGCTGCCGCCCGGCGCGGTCACCGTCGGGTCCAAGTGGGGCTACGCCTACACCGGCGACTGGCGCATGGACGCCCCCGTGCAGGAGGTCAAGGACCACTCCGTCGGCGCCCTGCGGCGCCAGCTCGGCGAGAGCCGCTCGCTGCTCGGCGACCGGCTCGGCCTCTACCAGGTCCACTCGGCGACCCTGGACAGCGGGGTCCTCGACGACCGGGCGGTCCTCGGCGAGCTGGCCGCCCTGCGCGCGCAGGGCGTGGCCATCGGGCTGTCGCTGAGCGGCCCGCGCCAGGCGGACACGCTGCGCCGCGCCCTCGACGTCGAGGTGGACGGGGTCAACCCGTTCGGCGCGGTGCAGGCCACCTGGAACCTGCTGGAGCCATCCGCCGGCCCGGCCCTGGCCGAGGCGCACGCCGGTGGCTGGGGCGTGCTGGTCAAGGAGGCGCTCGCCAACGGCCGGCTCACCGGCCGCGGCGGCGACCCGGAGCGGGCCGTGCTGGAGCGGGTCGCCGCCCGCCACGGCGCCAGCGCCGACGCGGTCGCGCTGGCCGCCGTGCTGGCCAACCCTTGGGTGGACGTGGTGCTCTCGGGCGCGGTCACCGCCGGCCAGCTCCGCGCCAACCTGGCCGCCACCGGCCTGCGCCTGGACGACCGCGACGCCGGCGAGCTCGGCACGCTCGCCGTGCCCGCAGAGCGCTACTGGGCCGAGCGGGCCGCGCTGCCCTGGAGCTGAGCGCCACCCCGCGTTACACGGCGGGACGCGGGCTGTAACGATCTGTGGGGGTCGGCGGACCGACACAGCGCGGCCGCCCGACCCGGGACACCGAGCCGCACGAGAGGAGACGGGAGCATGGCTGATGCCTTCGACGTGGTCGTGATCGGCGCCGGCCCGGCGGGCGAGCACCTGGCCGGCCGCCTGGCCGACGGCGGGCTGTCGGTGGCGCTGGTCGAGCGCGAGCTGATCGGCGGGG
>DASQWY010000363.1:0-6218 GCA_035640005.1 Actinomycetes bacterium | reverse complement strand
GGCCGCAGGTCGGCGACGCGCTGCTGCGCAGCGACCTGGCCGCGGCCGTGCTGCCGCGGGTGCCGCTGGACGGCTGCGTCGCCGACACCCAGGGCGGCATGGGCTACATGCTGGCGCAGTGCCTCGACAACGCCGGCGCGGTCCGGCCGGCGACCACGGTGCTGACCCGCACGGTGGTCGCCGGCGACGACCCGGCGTTCCGGCAGCCGACCAAGCCGATCGGCGGCTTCCACGACGAGGCGGAGGCGCGCCGGCGGATCGCCGGCGACGGCTGGGTGATGCGCGAGGACGCCGGCCGCGGCTGGCGGCGGGTGGTGCCCTCGCCGGAGCCGACGGAGATCCTGGAGGAGCTGGCGATCCGGGCGCTGCTGGACGCCGGCCGCACGGTGGTCGCGGCCGGCGGCGGCGGCGTGCCGGTGGTGCGCCACGGCGACGGCACCCTGGCCGGGGTCGAGGCGGTGGTCGACAAGGACCTGGCCACCGCGCTGCTCGCCGGCGACCTGGGCGCCGCGGTGCTGCTGGTGCTGACCGGCGTGGAGCACGTGGCGCTCGACTTCGGCCTGCCCACCCAGCGGGACCTGCGCGAGGTCGGCGCCGCCGAGCTGGCCGCGCACGCCCGGGCGGGCCAGTTCGCCCCCGGCAGCATGCTCCCCAAGGTCCAGGCCGCCCTCCGCTTCCTGCAGCGGGGCGGGACGCGGGCGGTGATCACCACCCCCGAGCTGTCGGAGAAGGCCCTGGCCGGCGAGATCGGGACCCAGGTGACGCCCTGAGCACGCCCCCCCTGGTCGCCTTCGTCTCCTTCCGGCTGGGCGAGCCGGACGGCGTGTCGGTGATCGCCGGCCACTGGGCGACCGCCTTTCGGCGGCTCGGCTTCCGGGTGCGCACGGTGGCGGGCGAGGGGACGGCCGACTGCCTGGTCCCCGGGCTGGCGCTGGACGCCGTCACCCCGCCCGACCGGGCCGAGCTGGCGGCCGCGCTGGCAGGGGTCGACCTGGTGGTGGTGGAGAACCTCTGCTCGCTGCCGCTGAACCCGGCCGCCACCGAGGTGCTGGCCGCCCTGCTGCGCGGCCGGCCGGCCATCCTCCATCACCACGACCTGCCCTGGCAGCGCACCCACTTCGCCGGGGTCGCCGGCTGGCCGCCCGACGACCGCGCGTGGGCCCACGTGACCATCAACGAGCTGAGCCGCGCCGAGCTGGCCGAGCGGGGCATCGCCGCCACCACCGTGTACGGCGGCTTCGCCAACCCCGGCCCGGGCCGCCGCGAGCTGGCTAGGGCGCGGCTGGAGGTGGCCGACGGGACCTGGCTGCTGCTGCAGCCGACCAGGGCGATCGCCCGCAAGAACGTGCCCGCCGGGGTGGCGCTGGCCGCCGCCCTCGGCGCCGACTACTGGCTCACCGGCCCGGTCGAGGAGGGCTACGGCGCCGAGCTGGCCAGGGTGCTGGCCGCCGCCAGCTGCCGCGTCCACCGCCGCATCCCGCCCGAGCTGGACATGGACGACGCCTACGCGGCCGCCGACGCGGTGGTGTTCCCGTCCAGCTGGGAGGGGTTCGGCGCGCCCCTGATCGAGTCGGCCCTGCACCGCCGGCCGCTGGCGGTCGGCCACTACCCAGTGGTCGCCGAGCTGGCCGCGTTCGGCTTCCGCTGGTTCCCGGTGGCCGACCCCGCCCCGCTGCGGTCGTTCCTGGAACGGCCGGACCCCGCCCTGCTGGAGGCCAACCACCAGCTGGCCGTGCGGCACTTCTCGATCGACGCGCTCGCCGACCAGCTCGGCGCCGTCCTGGCGAGGATGGGAGGGACCTGGGGATGACCAGGTCCCGCTAGGACTCGCCGCCGATGTCGACGTCGTAGGCCTCGTAGGTCAGGTCGAGGCCGCGCTTGCGGTGGCGGGTGAGGTCGGCGAACAGCCGCGCCATGCGCTCGCGGAGGCCTTCCGCGTCGGCGCCGGCGCGGGCGTCGGCGATGCCGTTGCGGATGCCGTCGGTCAGCTTGGCGTGCTCGCGCCGGAAGCGGTTGACCCGGTTGGCCAGGCGGGGGGCCTGCCCGAGGATCTCCTCGTACAGCCCGCCGGGCCCCTCGGTCACCTCCACGTGCACCGCCCACACGTCGCGGAGCTGCTCCAGCGGGCCGGCCAGCCGCTCCGGCCAGGGGCCGGGCGCGGCCAGCGCGTCCTCCAGGCCGGCGATGGCGCGCCGCAGGCTGAGGCGCTGCTGCTCGGCCGCCTGCAGGGCGCTGGTCGGCGCCTCCCGCGGCTCACCGACCTCGATGCTCGGCATCGCCTGCTCCTCCCCTTGCGCCATGCCGTCCCTCGCTCCCGTGATGGTCCCGGAAGTGTTCCCCATCTCAGACTAGTTGTCACCGTAGACATTTCGGCCTAGGACGTCTGCAGGCTGCGAACTGCTCAAGCCGGGCGCTCAGGCCGGGCGCTCAAGCCGGGCGCTCAAGCCGGGCGTTCGACCAGGTCGGGTTCGCCGACCCGGTGGACGATCACCCGGTTGGTGGCGCCCCGGCGGCCGGGGGTGCCGGCCACGATCACCACGATGTCGTCCGGCGCGCACAGCCCCGCCTGGCAGACGCGCTCGTCGGCCTGGGCGACCATGGCGGTGAGCTGGACGCCGTGGTCGAGCACGTCGGGGGCCTCCACGCCCCAGTAGAGGGCCATCCGCCGCCTGGTCGCCTCATAGGGGGTGAGGCCGATGATCGGCACCCGCGGCCGGAAGCGGGACACGTGGCGGGCGCTGGCGCCGCTCTCGGTGAAGGCGACCACCGCGGCGGCGCCCAGGTCGTCGGCGGTCTGCACGGCCGCCTTGCAGACGGTCGCGGCCACGTCGAGGGCGCCGACCGCCGGCACCGGGTGCAGCAGCTGCGGGGTCGCCTCCGCCTCGTAGGCGATCCGGCGCATGGTGGCGACCGCCTCCACCGGGAAGGCGCCGACCGCGGTCTCCTCCGACAGCATCACCGCGTCGGTTCCGTCGAAGACGGCGTTGGCGACGTCGCTGGCCTCGGCGCGGGTCGGGCGGGCGCTCGACACCATCGACTCGAGCATCTGGGTGGCGGTGATCACCGGCACCCCGAGCCCGTTGGCGCTGGCGATGATCTCCTTCTGCAGCGGCGGCACCTTCTCGACCTCCAGCTCCACCCCGAGGTCGCCGCGGGCGACCATCACCGCGTCGGTGACCGCCAGGATCTCGTCCAGGGCCGCCAGCGCCTCCGGCCGCTCCAGCTTGGCCACCACCGGCAGGTCGCCGCCCGCCTCGGCGATCGCCCGCTTGGCCGCGACCACGTCCTCGGCCTTGCGCACGAACGACAGCGCCAGGTAGTCGGCGCCGGCGTGCACGGCGGTGGCCAGGTCGGCCAGGTCCTTTTCGGTCAGGGAGGCGGCCGACACCGCCACCCCCGGCAGGTTGACGCCCTTGCGGGAGCGGACCAGCCCGCCGCGGCGCACCCGGCAGCGGACCCGGTCGCCGTCCACCGCCTCCACGCTCAGCTCGATCTGGCCGTCGTCCAGCAGGATGCGGTCGCCGCGGTCGACGTCGGCGGCCAGCCGCTCGTAGACAACCGGCACCGCCGGCGGGACCGCCCGCTCGGTCCCGGCCACCAGCACGCACTCGGCGCCGGTGGTCAGCACCACGCCCGCCTCGTCGACCAGGCCGACGCGGATCTTCGGCCCCTGCAGGTCGGCGAGGATGGCGAGGTTGCGGCCGCGGGCCAGGGCGATCTCGCGGACCAGGTGGAAGCGGGCCAGGTGCTCGGCGGGCTCGCCGTGCGAGAAGTTCAGCCGGACCACGTCCAGCCCGGCGTCCACCATCGCCCCCAGCACTCGCGGGTCGCTCGAGGCCGGCCCCAGGGTGGCCACGACCTTGGCGCGCTCGCTGTCCACCGCCCTCCCCCGATCTGCTCGGCCGGGCCGAAACGGAGCGTACCCCAGCGTCAGATCGGCGCGCCGGCCTCGTAGGCCTGGCCGACCGCCTTGGGTGGCCGCACCCGCCGGAAGAACAGCCCCAGGACGATCAGCGTGACGATGTACGGCAGCGCCTGGATGAAGGCGTTGTTGATCCAGCTGACCCGCAGGTAGACGGTGAGCGCCTCGGTCCAGCCGAACAGCAGGCAGGAGAACACGCTGCCGATCACCGACCAGTTGCCCAGGATCAGCGCGGCCAGGGCGATGAAGCCGCGGCCCTGGTTCATGCCCTCGTTGTACTGGCCGACCAGCTCGACCGACAGGTAGGCGCCGGCCAGGCCGGCGAACGCGCCGGAGGTGATCACGCCGGCGTAGCGCATCGCCACCACCCGCACGCCGAGGCTCTCGGCCGCGCGCGGGTTCTCCCCGGCCGAGCGCAGCCGCAGCCCCAGCACCGTGCGGTTGAGCACGAACCAGGCCGCCACCCCCAGCACCAGCGTGAGCGGCACGATCGGCGACATCTCCCCCAGCTTCGGCACCGTGAAGGTCGGCAGCTGCGGCACCGCCGGCGACTGGGTGCCCTGGCCGTAGGCGACGATCGACAGGTAGCGCGGCACCCCGAGGGCGAGGATGTTGATGGCCACGCCCGAGACGATGTGATCCACCCGGAAGGTGACGGTTGCCAGCGCGTGGATGGCGGCGACCACCATGCCGGCGACCACCGCCAGCGCCAGCCCGGCCAGCGCCCCGTAGCGCAGCGCCCCCCAGGCGCCGAACCAGGTCCCGAAGATCATCATGCCGTCGATGCCGATGTTGACCACGCCGGAGCGCTCGTTGAACACCCCGCCGACGGTGGCCAGGTACAGGGGGATGAACGAGCGGATCGCCGAGGCGATCACCGCGAAGCCGAACAGCTGGCCGAGGATCTCAGGCACGTTCGTGCTGCTCCCGGAGTTGGCGGCGGGCGGCCAGGCGGCGCACCAGCTCGTAGGCGATCACGATCGTCAGGATGATCACGCCCTGGAGGATCAGGGTGACCTCCTTGGGTACGTGGGTCTGCAGGCCGATGCCGGAGCTGGCGCGGTCCAGGAACGAGAACAGCAGGGCGGCGGCGACCACGCCGAGGGCGGAGTTGCGCCCGACCAGGGCGATGGCGATGGCGGTGAAGCCGTAGTTGCGGACGTAGTCGAGCTTCATGCGGCCGTCGATCGCCAGCACGTCCTGCAGCCCCGCCAGGCCGGCGACCGCCCCGGAGATCAGCATCGTCTTCATGACCATCGCGTTGCTGCGGATGCCGGCCGGCTCGGCCGCCCGCGGGTTGGCGCCGAACACGCGCAGCTCGAAGCCGAAGCGGCTGCGCCGGATGACCACCGCGTAGACCACCGCCGCTACGATCGCCGCGGTGAACAGCCAGCTCAATGGGGCCGAGCGGCGGAACTCGAAGCCGATCGAGTTGAAGAAGGGCACCATGCTGCCGATCCCGGCGGTGGGCTTCACCTGCGGGGTCTGCTGCGCGGCGACGGTGCCGAGCTGGCTCTTGTCCTTGAGCGGGCCGGACAGCAGGTACAGCAGGACCGCGTTGGCGGCGTAGTTCATCATGATGGTCGAGATGACCTCGTGGGCGCCCCGGTAGACCTTGAGGATCGCCGGGATCAGCGCCCACAGCAGGCCGCCGGCCATGCCGGCCAGGATGGTGAGTGGCAGGTGGATGGCTGTCGGAGCCGACAGCTCGTAGCCGACCACGCCGGCGCACAGCGCGCCGATGGCGTACTGGCCCTCGACCCCGATGTTGAACAGGCCGCCCTTGAAGGCGATGGCGGTGGCCAGCCCGGCGAAGATGAACGGCGTCGCCCGGCCGAAGATGAACGCCAGCGAGTTGCGGTTGAACAGCCCGTAGTTCCACATGGCGCCGGCCACGTCGGTCACGTCCGACCAGCTGCGCTGCACCACCAGGATGACCAGGCCGCCGATCACGGCGGCGACCAGCAGCGACACGGCCGGGGCGAGCAGTTGCAGGCCGAGGCCGCGCAGCTGCTGGCCGAGCGACGCCCGCCTGGCCACCTCCGGCTCGGGCGGCGGTGCGGGCGGCCGCTCCTCGACCTTCACGCGGCCGGCTCCTGGCCGCCGGAGCGGGCGCCGGTCATGTACAGGCCCAGCTCGCTCATGGTCGCCTCGCTGCCGGCGAACTGGGCGACGATGCGCCCGTCGTAGATGACCCCGACCCGGTCGGCCAGCGCCAGGATCTCCTCCAGGTCGGCGGAGATCAGCAGCACGGCCATGCCGGCGTCGCGGGCCTCGACCAGCTCCTTCCAGACGA
>DASQWY010000362.1:0-7548 GCA_035640005.1 Actinomycetes bacterium | reverse complement strand
CGGCGGGGCGAGCTCGATCCAGCGCTCGCCGTCGCCGTA
Source organism: Actinomycetes bacterium (assembly GCA_035640005.1). Classification (GTDB taxonomy): domain Bacteria; phylum Actinomycetota; class CALGFH01; order CALGFH01; family CALGFH01; genus DASQWY01. Next base: position 7,509 of record DASQWY010000362.1, on the reverse strand, counting down.
GGGCTCGTCGACCGCGACGGCGAAGCCGATGCGCTCGGTCCAGAACCGCTTGGCGCGCTCCTGGTCGGTCACCGGCACGACCACCTTGCCAACTCCCTGGATCATGACCGCCTCCTCGACGCCGCTCGGCTGGCTGCCTGGCGCAACCCTAGCGCACGGGGCTGCGCAGGTGGTGCCAAAGATTGCTTGATAACGGCATGGTGTTAGCATCTTCTGCTATGGACAAGCTCGACCGAGCAATCCTCGCCCACCTCCAGGAGGACGGGCGCCTGTCCAACGTCGAGCTGGCCGAGCGGGTCGGCCTGAGCCCCTCGCCCTGCCTGCGCCGGGTCCGCAGCCTGGAGGCCGCCGGCGTGATCAGCGGCTACCGCGCCGTCCTGGACCCGGCCAAGGTCGACCGCGCCTTCCAGGTGCTGGTGCACGTCACCATGGCGGTCGGCGACCGCAAGGCCACCATGGAGGCGTTCGAGGCCGGCGTCGCCGCCATCGACGAGGTCGTCGAGTGCCGGCGCATGTTCGGCGACCCCGACTACCTGCTGTGGGTGGCGGTCGAGGACCTGCAGGCCTACGAGCGGCTGTACATGTCCAAGCTGGTCGGCCTGCCCGGGGTTGCCCGCACCACCTCCCAGCTCACCCTGAAGACGGTCAAGCCCGGCGGGCGGCTGCCGCTGCGGCCACGCTGAGCCGCCGCTCGGCTCAGGCGGCGGGCGCGACCACGCGGGCGCAGGCGGCGACCAGGGCGGCGAACGCGACCGGCAGGCCGAGCGCGAGCGGCAGCCCGACCTGGTCGGCGACCAGGCCGATCACCGGCGGCGCCACGAAGATCGGCAGGTAGCTGATGCCCGCCACCCGGGAGATGCCCACCCCGGCCGGGCCGCCGAGGTTGCCGGCGGCACTGAACGCGATCGGCACCACGCAGGCCAGGCCGCCGCCGAGCAGCGCGAACCCGGCCACGCCGGTGGCCGGCCGGTCGCCGAGCAGGCCGAGGCCGAGGCCGGCGGCGGCGACCGTGCCGGACAGCCGCACCAGCCGGACCGGGCCGAGCCAGGTCTGCAGCCAGTCCCCCACCACCCGCACGGCGGTCATGGTCAGGGAGAACGCCACGAAGGCGGCGGCGGCCATGCCCGGGGAGGTCCCCAGGCTGTCGCGCAGGTAGACCGCGCTCCAGTCGTGGGCGGCGCCCTCACCGACCACCGACGAGAAGCCGACCAGGCCCAGCAGCAGCACCGCCCTCGACCAGGGCGCGCGGATCGGCCGCGTCGACCGGGGGGTCCGGGGGGACGGGTCCGTCCCCCCGGAGAATGAATTCGGCACGTCGGGTTCGGTGGTCGGCGCGTCGGCGGTGGCCGGCAGCAGCCAGGCCGAGCTGAGCAGGGCGAGGGCGCCGAGGCAGGCGGCGGCGACCAGGAAGTGGCGCAGCGGGCTCCAGCCGGCGGCGGCGGCCAACCCGCCGGCGACCGCGCCGGCCAGGCCGCCGAGGCTGAACAGGCTGTGGAAGCCGGTCATCATGGGACGCCCGGCCGTCCGCTGCAGCAGCGACGCGTGCGCGTTCATGGCGACGTCGTACAGGCCGGCGGCCGCGCCGAACAGGAACAGCGCGGCCGCCAGGGAGGGCAGGTCGCGGGCGAGCGCCGGCCCGACCAGGGCGGCGCAGTAGGCGGCGCCGGCCGCCCGCACCACCGGCCGGCTCCCGAAGCGGGCGACCAGCCGGCCGGCGACGCCGAGCAGGGCGAGCGCCGCGCCGACGCCGAAGCCGAGCAGCGCCAGGCCGAGCTCGCCGTCCCGCAGGCCGAGGGCGTGCTTGACGGCTGGCACGCGCGGCACCCAGTCGGCGATCACCGCCCCGTTGACGAGGAACGCGGCCGCGACCGCGACCCGGGCACGGCGCAGGTCGGCGGGAGCGCTCCGGATCACCGGCTCATGGTGCCAGCCCCGGCGGGTGTAGAACTCCTGGCGTGTACGACCTCTGGGTGTTCCTGCACCTGGCCGGGGTGCTCGGCTTCCTGGCCGCCCACGGCGCCTCGGGCGCGGCCGGGCTGCGCCTGCGCCGCGAGCGCAACCCCGAGCGGGTCCGCGCGCTGCTGGACCTGTCGGCCAGCACCCGCCGCTTCGGCTTCGGCTCGCTGGCGCTGCTGCTGCTCGGCGGGGTCGCCGCCGGCGTCGACGGTGGCTGGTGGGGGCAGGGCTGGATCACCGCCGCGCTGCTGCTGCTGGCGCTGCTGGTCGCGGCCGCCCTGCCGCTGGCGGTGCCCTACTACCGGGCGGTGCGCCAGGCGGCCGCCGCCGGCGCCCGCGAGCGGCTCGACGAGCTGCTCGGCTCCGCCCGGCCGCTGCTGCTCGCCGTGGTCGAGACCGGCGGGATCCTGGTGATCCTGTGGCTGATGGTGGCCAAGCCGTTCTGATCGGCCGTTCATCGGAATCTACGCATCTGTGAGGTCGCGATGCGAGTCCGTTCCTGCTTCGCCGAGGGCAGTTCCACACCGCCGTCGCCGACGGCGCCAGCGCTTCCCCCTCCACAGGCGTTTATGGTCTCCGGGGAACTCCCGGCGACCCGTTCAGCAAGCCACGCCAGGTTCCGCGCGGCGTTCAGGTCTCTGTCGATGATCAAGCCACAGGCTTGGCAGCAGAAGGTGCGGACACCAAGCGGCGGTCGGCCTTGACCAGCCCACAGGCGGAGCAGCGCTTGGAGGAGGGGTAGAACCGTGGGGCGACCAGCAGCTTGGACCCGTACCACATGGTCTTGTAGGCCAACTGCTGGTGGAACTGCGCCCACCCTTGGTCGCTGATCTGGCGAGCGAACCGCCGGTTGCGCGTCAGCCCGGCCACGTGCAGGTCCTCTACCACGATCACCGGCTTGGCTTTCGCCAGCGCCGTGGTGGCCTTGTGCAGCGCATCGGTCCGCTGGTTGCGGACACGCCGGTGCAGCCGCGCCAGCGCCACCGCCGCCTTCACACGGTTGCGGGAGCCGCGCTGCTTGCGGGTAACCGCCCGGGCACGCCTTCGCAGCTTGCGCAGGTTTCGCTCCAGCGCCCGAGGGCTGTCGATCGCCATCCCGTCGGAGCAGACCGCGAACCTGGCGATCCCCCGGTCCACGCCGATGACCGGCCCGACCACTGGGACAGGGTCGGGTCGCTCGACCTGGACGGTGAGTGAGCAGTGCCAGCGGTCGGCATCCCGTCGGCAGGTGGCCGACAGGATCCGCCCGCGGAACTTGCCGGTCGGCTCCTTGGTCGCCACCCGACCAATCCGCGGCAGCACCACCGCCCCGGCCTCGACGCGGATGGCGCCGGTCAGCCGGAACCGGTCGGGACAGCGCCCGCGCTTCTTATTTCTGGGCAGCCCCACCCGCCGGCCTGCCCTGCGGCCGCGCCACCAGTTGGCGTAGGCGCGGTCCAGGTCCCGGAGGGCCTCCTGCGGGGCGCACTTGGACACCTCGTACAGCCAGCCGTAGCGGCGGGTGTGCTTGAGCCGGTTGAGCAGGCGGTGCAGCTCGATGGCGCCCAAGGTCTGCCGGCGCCGCCGCCAGGCCTTCTGGCGCACGCTCAGGCCCCAGTTCCACGCCCAGCGGGCCGCGCCGGCGTGGTTGGCCAGCGCCGCCCCTTGCGCAGCAGTAGGGGCGAGTTCGTAGTGGTACGCCTGGTGGACCAGCATGACCGGATCGTACCGGCCAGGCCGGACGTTCCATCGCCGCCGTCCACAGGCAACGGACGGGCCAGGCAGTAACCGTCGCTGCATACAATCGCTGACGTTCGCTCGCGCTGCGGCGAACCCAAGCCGAGTGCTCCTACCCTTGGCCACCCTGGCCCCAGCCCGACAAGGAGTCGACGTGCCCGCCGCCAGCCCAGGAGCGATGTCCGGCGAGCAGCGGCTGCTCGCCGCCTGCCGGCGCCAGCCGGTCGACCGGACCCCGGTGTGGTTCATGCGCCAGGCCGGCCGCTGCCTGGCCGGCTACCGGGAGCTGCGCGAGCGCTACGACATCCTGGAGATCACCCGCACGCCGGAGCTGTGCGCGCAGGTCACGGCCATGCCCGTGGAGGTGCTCGGGGTGGACGGCGCGGTGCTGTACGCCGACATCATGCTGCCCCTGTTCGGCATGGGCGTGCCGTTCTCGATCGACCCGGGGATCGGGCCGATCATCCACCGGCCGGTGCGGGACGAGGCGGCGGTGCGGGCGCTGCGGGTGGTGGACGCCGAGGAGGCCACCCCCGACCTGTTCGAGGCGATCCGCATCCTCCGCGGCGAGCTGGCCGGCCGGGCCGGGCTGATCGGCTTCGCCGGCGCGCCCTACACGGTCGCCTCCTACCTGATCGAGGGCCGCCCCTCCCGGGAGCACACGCGCGCCAGGGCGCTGCTGTACGGCGAGCCGGCCCTCTGGCACCGGCTGATGGCGACCCTCGCCGAGGTCACCATCCGCTACCTGCGCGCCCAGGTCGCGGCCGGCGTCCAGGTGGTGCAGCTGTTCGACTCCTGGATGGGCGACCTCGGGCCGCGCGAGTACGAGGCCAGCGTGCTGCCCTACAGCCGCCGGATCCTCGACGCGGTGCGCGAGGCCGGCGTGCCCGCCATCCACTTCGGCACCGGCACCGCCGGCCTGCTGGAGGCGATGGCCGCGGCCGGCGGCGACCTGGTCAGCGTCGACTGGCGGGTGCCGCTCGACGCGGCCTGGGCCCGCGTCGGCGCAGACCGCGGCATCCAGGGCAACCTGGACCCGGCGGTGCCGCTCGCCCCCTTCGAGGTGGTGGCGCGCGAGGCCGACCGCGTGCTGGCGGCCGCCGGCGGCCGCGACGGCCACGTCTTCAACCTCGGCCACGGCGTGCTCCCCGAGACCCCGGCGGAGCACCTGGCCCGGCTGGTCGAGCACGTCCACGAGCGCACCGCCAGGGACCGGGCCCCGGCCATGGAAGGAACCAGGTGACCGCCAGCGACGGGCACCCCACCGGGGTGCTGCTGATGACCTACGGCTCGGCCGCCGACGCCGAGCAGGTCCCCGCCTACCTGCGCAGCGTCCGCGGGGGCAGGGACCCGGACCCGGCGCTGGTCGCCGAGTTCCAGCGCCGCTACCGGATCATCGGCTGGTCGCCGCTGGTCCGCATCACCAGCGAGCAGGGCGCCGCCCTGCAGCGCCTGCTGGACACCACCCACGGCCACGGCCGCTGGCTGGTGGAGGTCGGCATGCTCCACTCCGAGCCCGGCATCGACCAGGCGGTGGCCAGGCTCGCCCTGGCCGGGGTGCGGCGGCTGGTCGGCATCGTGCTGTCCCCGCAGTGGTCGCCGGTGATCATGGGCGGCTACCGGCGGGCGCTCGACGCGGCGGCCTGGCGGCTGGGCCCGGACGCCGAGGTGACCGTGGCCGGCGCCTGGCACCGCACCCCCGGGTTCCTGGACGGGCTGGCCGAGAAGGTCACCGAGGCGCTCGGCCGGCTCGGGCCGGACGTGCCGGTGCTGTTCACCGCCCACAGCCTGCCCAAGACGGTGATCGACCGCGACCCCGGCTACCTCGACCAGATCCACGAGACGATCGCGGCGGTGGTGGAGCGGACCGGGCTGGCGCCGGGCCGCTGGCGGTTCGCCTACCAGAGCGCCGGCCACAGCCCGGAGGAGTGGCTCACCCCCGACCTCAAGGACCTGCTGCCCGGCCTGCGCGAGGACGGGCACGAGGCGGTGCTGGTCGTGCCGGTGCAGTTCCTCGCCGACCACCTGGAGATCCTCTACGACATCGACGTGGCGGCGCGGCAGGAGGCGGAGGCGGCCGGGCTCGCCTTCCACCGGATCGAGCTGCTGAACACCTCCCCGGCCTTCATCCGCGCGCTCGCGGAGGTGGCGACCACCCAGCCGGTCGCCGGCTGAGCGCCGCCCCGGTCACTCCTCGCCGGGTTCGTCGGGGGCGGGGGCGGGCGGTTCCTCGGCCTCAGCCTCGGCCGGCGCCTCAGCCTGGGCCGGCGCCTCGGCCTGGGCTGGCGCCTCGGCCTGGGCCGCGGGGCGGCGCGGGCGGGCGCCGAGCAGGATGGCCAGGCCCAGGCCGAGCAGCAGCACCGGCCACAGCCAGCGCACCCGCACGGCCACGTCCACCCGGCCGGCCAGGAACAGCAGGCCGGCGATGCTGAACGTCAGGCCCGACAGCAGCGACAGGGGGTCGAGCTCGTGGCGGCGCATCAGGGAACCTCCCGCAGCGTGGTCGGCGGCGGCCCGGTCAGGCCGGGCACGTCCGCCAGGGGCAGCTCGCTGGCCCGGTGGACCTCGATCACCCCGTAGCCGAGGTGCAGGTCGAGGGTGAGCCGGCCGGGCGGGTCGCCCTTGCGCGGCCGCAGCGGCCCGTCGGTGCGGCTGGTGTCGACCTTGGCGCCCTGCTCGGTGCGGCCGAGCAGGGTGACGCTGCCGATCCCGACCCGGCCGCGCAGCTGCACCGGCGCGTCGTCGGGGACGACCACCACGATCCGGCCAGCGCCCAGGCCCACGTCGACCCGGGTCGGGGCGGCGCCGAGCCGCACCCCGGACAGGTCGACGACGGCCTGGCCGGCGCCGAGCCGGTAGCTCGGCTGGACCTCGGCGACGGTGCGCGGCTGCCACAGCCGGTTGCCCGCCCCGGCGGCGACCGGCTCGGAGCCGAGCAGGCTGGCGGCGGCCACCACCGGCACCAGCAGCAGCCCGACGGGGATCAGCGACCAGGCCCGCCCCCACCAGGTCCCGACCAGCAGCCCGAGCCCGAGCACGGTGAGGAACACGGCCAGGGCGCGGCCGAGGGTCAGCTCCACGGCCCCGAGGTTGTCGAGGGCGACGGCCGCCCCGGTGGCCAGGAAGGCGGCGCCGAGGGTGAGCGGGCCGAGCGGCGACCAGGATCGCGGCGGCCGCGGCGGCCGGGGCGCGCCCCAGGCGACCCGCGGCTCCGGCGGCTCCCAGCGGGGCGGCGGCGCGCCGGGCGACGGCGGCGCCTCCAGCGGCTCGGTGACCGCGTCCGCCACCGTCCCCGTCGTCGCCGGCGCCGCCGCCGCCGGTTCGGCGGGCGGGAACGGCGGTTCGGCGGGCGGGACCGGAGGCGGGGGCCCGGCGGACTCAGGAGCCCGGGCGGGCGCGTCGGGCTCCTGGCGGAACAGGAACACGCCGAAGGCGATCAGCGCCACCGCCCAGATCACGCTCGGCCGCGACACCGAGCTGGCCAGGATCGCCACGGCCACCAGCACCAGCGCGACCCCGACGTAGGTGCGCAGGCTCGCCGGCCGCCGCAGCGCGGCCTGGGCGATCGACTCGCCGCTGTCGGCGGCGGGCACGAACAGCCACGCCAGCACGTACAGCAGCGGCCCGATCCCGCCCACGAAGATCAGCACCACGAAGGCGATGCGGACCAGCACCGGGTCCACGTTGAAGTAGTCGGCCATGCCGGCGGCCACGCCGCCGATGACCTGGCGGTCGGTGCGGCGGTGCAGGCGCCGGACCGGCCGCGTGTCCGGCGGGCTGGCGGTCATGGTGGCTCCTTGGCGTCGGGGCTCCGGGGTCGCGGCGCCAGCCTGCCCC
>DASQWY010000361.1:0-2499 GCA_035640005.1 Actinomycetes bacterium | reverse complement strand
GATCGCCGGCCATGCGCAGCCGGCTGGTCCTGTCCGCCCTGCTCGCGTTGGCCGTGTGATTCGCCCTGGCTTTTGTGGAGGCTCTGCTGTGCCCCTGGTTTCGTGGAGCCGAGTGGCTGGATTCTCATGCCACGGTGGAGGTGCTCTCGAACTGTATCGGGGTCAGCATGCCGAGGCTGCTATGGCGGCGTTGTCGGTTATGGAAGATCTCCAGGTACTCAAAGATCGCGTTGGCCAGCTCGACGCGGGTGCGCCAGCGGTGTCGGTCGAGCAACTCCACCTGCATCCGCGACCAGAACGCCTCGACCATGGCGTTGACGCTCCTACTAGTCGTCAAGCCGTGCTCGGGGTGGCCTCGCCTGGGGCTGGTGGCTTGATCAGCTGGTAGACCTCGCGGGCGAGGAAGCGCTTCAGGCAGCGGATGATCTCGGCCTTGGACTTGCCTTCGGTGGTCCGTCGGGCAACGTAGTCGATGGTGGGCTGGTGGAAGCGCATCCGCACGATGACGACGCGGTAGAGCGCGGCGTTGGCTTGGCGGTGGCCGCCGCGGTTGATTCCCTAGGGAGGCGGGGGTGTCAAGTGGGCGTCGGGTCTGGTTGACGATCCTGCTTGGGGTGGTCAGGCTGGCGCGGGGAAGGTCGCCTCGTGTCCAGCTTCGCGCTGTGACTTGCCTTGCGCCTCGAGCGCCATGTGAGGGGCCTTCCCCGCCTTCTTGGTGGAGCGCCGCCGCCGGCGGACCTCGGCGGTGACGGTGAAGTGCTCGGCGATCAGCCGTTTGGCCTGCTCGGGGGTGACCGGTCGTCCCTGGAGGTCGCAGATGACATAGGGCTCGCCGCGGGCCATGGTCAGCCAGCCTCGCTCGGCCAGCCGGGCGGCGACCACGCACAGCGCCTTGCGGTGGGTCGCGCCGCGCTGGGTCATCTGGGCGTGGTAGACGGCGGCGAGCTGGGGGTCGAGCTTGCGGGCGGTGTTGGCGGACTGAACCAGCTGGCTGCGCAGTGCCCGGGGGCCGGCCTTGGTCATGGGCTGGTGCTTGCGGTCGGTCTGGCCGGTCTGGTTGGCTCGGGGCGTCAGCCCGGTGAAGGCCTTGAATGCGCCGCCGTTGGGGAACCTCCCTGGGCGGCCCATCGTGGCGACTAGCTGGGTGGTGCCGACCGGGCCGAGTCCGGGCAGGCTGGCGGCCAGCCCGGCCGGGTCGACATGGACCATGGCGGCGTCCCGGGCCTGCTCGTGGCGGGCTCGCTCGGCCTCGGCGGCCCGGACCAGGCGGACCTCGCTGGCGACCTCGGCGACCAGGTCCTGGATCGCGATGGCGCTGTCACCCTCCCACAGCGCAACCGCCTCGGCGGCCGCGGTGCGCAGCGCCTGGGTCTTGGCCTGACCGAGCTGGCCGCGGCTGGTGGTGACGATCAACCGGGTCAGCCGGCCCGGCCCGGCGGCCAGCAACGCTCGCGGGTCGGCGTAGCGCTCGAGCACGGCCAGGTCGGTGTGGTTCAACCCGTCATCGCTCAAGGCCACGCCAATGGTCGGGACCAGCTGCTGGGCGAGGGTCCGGATACGGGTCTTGCGCCGGCCGATCTCGGCAGTGAGCCGGGCCACGGCCCGCACCCGACGGTCCAGCGACGCCCGCGCCGGGCTGCCGAACTCGACCGCGGTCAGCCCGGTGGGGGCGACCAGCGGCAGCCGCGCCAAGGTCTCGGCGTCGATGCGGTTGCTCTTGGCGTGCCGGGCCAAGAACCGGCGCAGGTCGGCGGCCTTGGCCGAGGTCACCCGCAACACGGTATGGCCGCGGCGGCCGAAGAACACCGCCACCGGCAGCCACGCCGGCCCGGTCGGCTCGGTGACCACGACCAGCTGGGTGCCCAGCTCGGCGCCGTCGAGCGCGGCCGCCTCCAGCGCGGCCAGGCTGGCCACCGTGGAGCGGGCACGACGACGGGCGCAGATGCTGCCGGCGTCGTCGACCACCACGGCGGTGTGGTCGCTGGTGATGCCAAGGTCGATCCCGAGCAGGCGAACCGGTGATGGCAGCTGCATGGCGGCTCCTTCCCACAGACCAAGCTGGCACAACCACCTCGGCCGTCTCGGGGACACGCCGACCACTGCCACCGTCCCAGGTCACCTCGCCTGGCCTGCGCCAGGCGTGCTCCACTCATGTGCTGCAGCCGGGCCCGGCCCCACAGACCGGCCCACTTCCCCTAGTCGGGCGCCGTGGCAGGTGCCAAGGAGGCAATCAACCGCGCGAGACGATCCGGCATCCCGGATCTCTCAGAGCCGAACTTGTGGCGCCTCCCCAGACCAGCCGGGCGTGCCATGCAACCCGGAACCCCAGCAGCGATCAACTCACCGAGGCTCCCTACATGAGCCGGTGGCGGCACAGCACCCGGTAGACGGTGGAGGCCGGCAGCCCCACCAGCGGGGCGATCCGGGCCGGGCCGAGCTTGCGGGCCTGCCGCAACCGGCAGACCTCCCGTTCGACCACGGCCGGGACGCGGCGAGGGT
>DASQWY010000360.1:0-19270 GCA_035640005.1 Actinomycetes bacterium | reverse complement strand
ACAATGAAGTGTACGTGGTGGTCCAGGATACATGACCTTCGAGCGCATCCGCTGGAGGCTCGCCATGACCCTTCTCGTCCTGCTCGCCGCCCTGGTGGTCGTCGACCTGCTCGCCTGGCTGTTCGGGGCGGACTCGCGCGACTACCACCAGCCCGACCACCCCCTCGCCGGCCTCGGTGACGCCCGCCGCTGATCAGCCCGGGCCCGTCACGCCGCCGAGGGTGCTGGGCATCCGGGCCTCGAAGTCGACGATCCCGACCCAGGTCGGGCGCACCGCGATGCGCGCCATCCTGGTGACCGGCTGGTCGAGCATGGCCAGGTAGGAGGCGGCGGCCTCCTCCCCCAGGTAGCGGCGCGCCGACAGCGCGTACTCCGGCGGCACCCCGTCCACCTCGGTGACCACCGCCCGCCCCCGGACGGTCAGCGCGGTGGGCGGGTTGCCCTCGGTGTCGATGCTGATGGCCACGTCCGGGTTCGCGCGCAGCGCCACCAGCCGGGCCGCCGGGTGCCGCACGTGCGGCGCGGACACGAACGTCGGCATGACCAGCTCCTCGCCGGTCCAGTGGAACCAGGTCGGCACGATCCGCGGCGTCCCGTCCGTGGCGACGTACGCCAGGCGTGCCGGGATGGTGGAGCCAAGCAGCCGCCCGGCCGCCTCGCTCCGCAGCAATCCCAGGTCCCCCTGCGGCAGCGACATCGCCGGGTCCCGTTCGCTCATCTGCGGCTCCTTTCACGTGGTCATCGTTTGGGTCCCACGAACTCGTCGAGCAGGGCGACGCTCCCCCGCTGGCCACCGAGAGGCTGTGGTCGTTGTGCGGCCGCCAGGCGATCCCGAGCGCGTCGCACGCCCGGCCGAAGATGCCCCGGATGTCCGCGGACACGTTCGAGAAGTGGTACCTCGGGTACGGCGTCCCGTTTACCCAGTTCAGCACCCGGCACCCGTCCGAGTGCAGCAGCCCCGCCAGCAGCGGCCGCGGGTTCAGGTCGACCAGCGCCTGCTGCCAGTCGGCCAGTTCGATCCGCCGGGTGTGCTTCATGCCGGGTCCGTGCTGCGGGAACAGGCACGGCCAGTGCTTGGAGAGGCTGTACACCTCCGTGCAGCCCTGGCATGCGACCCGGCCGGCCCGGACGGGCAGGACTTGGAGGATCGCGGCCTCACAGCGGCGTATGGGCTCGGGGTACGCGTTCGCGCACGAGATGCGGAGCTTGTAGACGTCCCGCCTCATCGCGGAGAGGCAGCCGTCCCCTAGGGACAGACCGAGAAGGTAGGCATAGGGCGCCTGTGGCAACGACAGTGGCTGGCCCCGGCATGCGGTGCACGTCCGCCGGGCGCTGTTGAACCGTGGCGTCCTTCCCGCCGCCCAATCACGGACGGTGCCGCGGTTGATGCCGGTCCGGCGCGCGATCTCGCAGTGGTTGAGGCCCTGATCGAGAAGCTGGAGCACCCAAGCGACTTCATCGGGGGAGTGCATTTCCGCTACCCTCCGTCTGTCAGGCCCGAGTGGAGAAATTCGGCAAACTCAGATCCCTCAAAAGGATCCGCCCGCAAGGGCTTGCGGGTTCGAATCCCGCCTCGGGCACCGCTCCTGAGCAGGACCCTACCCCGGATCGAACTCCCGTTCGACCGCGTACCCGAATCTGTGGACGACGCTCGGGTCAGACCACGTTCAGTTCGGGGCGACCCTCGCCCTGGTGGAAGCGGTCGACCGACAGGGGGGAGACGTCGACCGGGGATGCCCGGCCGAGGAACAGGTCGCGGACGACCTCGCCGACGGCGGGGCCCTGCAGGAAGCCGTGGCCGGAGAAGCCGGTGGCGTACAGCAGCCTGGCGGGCTTGCGCGCCTCGCCGATCAGGGCGTTGTGGTCGGGGGTCACCTCGTACAGGCCGGCCCAGCCGCCGGCGACGCCGACCTCGGCGAGCGACGGGGTCCGCCGGGCGATCAGCTCGCCCAGCCGCGGGATCCAGGCGTCGTCGGCCTCCAGGTTGAAGCCGGGCGGCTCGTCCTCGGGCGACATGCCCATCAGCAGCCCGGGCCCTTCCTGGTGGAAGTAGTAGCTGGTGGCGAAGTCGATGGTCATCGGCAGCCGCTCGGGCAGGCCCGGCACCGGCCCGGTCACCAGCACCTGGCGGCGGTAGGGGGTGACCGGCAGGTCGACGCCGGCGATCGCGCCCACCCGGCGGGACCAGGCGCCGGCCGCGCACACCAGCGCCGGGGTCTCCACCACCCCCTTGGAGGTGACCGCCGCGGCGATGTCGTTCCCGCGCAGGCGGATCTCCAGCAGCTCGCAGCCGGTCTCGACGTGCGCGCCGTGGCGGCGCGCGCCGGCCGCGTAGCCCTGCACCACCGCCTCCGGGGTGGCCAGCCCGTCCTCTGGGGAGAACGCGGCGGCCAGCAGGCCGTCGGTGTCGACCGGCGGCGACAGCCGCCTGGCCTCAGCCGGGTCGAGCAGCCGGCTCGGCACCCCGAACCGGTTCTGCAGCTCGATGCTGCGCTCGAACGAGGCCACGTCCTGCGGCCGGCTGAGCAGGAACAGGTAGCCGACCTGGCGGAAGTCGATCTCGCCGCCGGGGCGGTCGCGGAAGGCGGCGAACGCCCGCAGGCTGCGGGCGCCGAGCCGGATGTTGAGCTCGTCGGAGAACTGCGCCCGCACCCCGCCCGCGGCCTTGCTGGTGGAGCCGGCGCCGAGCTGGTCGCGCTCGATCAGCACCACCCCGGCGACGCCGGCCTCGGCGAGGTGGAAGGCGATGCTGGTGCCGATCACGCCGCCGCCGACCACCACCACGCTCGCCCGCCGCGGCAGGCCCGCGCCGGTCACAGCGGCACCCGCTCGCCGACGCCGAGCGCCCGGGCGCGCTCGACGATCGCCCAGGCGGCGGCGGCGTCCTGCACGCCGAGGCCGAGGCTGTTGTAGAAGACCAGCTCGTCGGGTGAGCGCCGGCCGGGGTGGCGGCCGGCGACCACCTCGCCGAGGCCGACCAGGTCGGCCTCGCGCAGCAGGCCGGCGGCCAGCGCCTGGATGACCGGGCCGGCGTGGTCCAGCGCCGCCGGCGGGTGGTCGACCACCACGGTGCCGGCCGCGGCGACCACGCCGAGGCCGACCTCGCTGCGGTCTGGTGCGATCGAGCCGATGCTGATGACGGTCGCGCCCGGGGCCAGCTGCTCGGCCTCGACCAGCGGGGTGGCGCTGCCGGTGCAGGTGGCGACCAGGTCGGCGCCGGCGACCGCCTCGGCGACGCTGGCGGCCGCCAGCACCCGCGGGCGCACCTCCAGGTCGAGCTCGGCGGCGGCCCGCTCGGCCGCGCGCGGGTCGCGGCCCCACAGCCTGACCTCCTGGACGCCGAGGGCGTGGGCGAACGCGCGCACGTGGCCGCGGCCCTGCACGCCGGGGCCGAGCACCGCCGCGGTCGCCGCGCCCGGCCTGGCCAGCAGCGCGGCCGCCAGGGCGCTGGCCGCCGAGGTGCGCAGCGCCGTCAGGGTGGTCCCCTCGATGATCGCGACCAGGCGGCCGTCGCCGGGGTCCAGCGCCAGCACGGTAGCGCTGACGGTCGGCACGCCGGCGGCGGCGTTGGCCGGGTTGACGCTGCCGAACTTGCTGACCGCGCCGCTGCCGGGGGCGACCCGGGCGGCGTAGCAGAAGGCGAACGAGTCGTCGGCGGCGACCGGCAGGATCAGGCGGGGTGGCAGGTCGGCCTCGCCGCGGCCGAGGCGCCCGAACGCCTCCCGCTGCGACGCCAGCGCGGTGTCCTGGTCGAAGACCTTGGCGACCTCGGCGGCGCCGAGCAGCAGCGGCCGGCGGTCCCGCTCCCGCTCCGCGTCCTGGCTCACCGGCGGCCTCGCTTCCTGGTCCGCGACCGCGCGCGTGCGCTGCGCCTGGCCGGTCCCGGTGCGGCCGGGTGCCTGGCCAGCTCGGCGGCGGCCTTCTCGACGGTCGCCTCCTGCAGCAGCACCTGCCGGGCGGCGTCGCCCAGCGGCACGAAGCTGTCCTCGCTGCTCACCCGGGCCAGCGCGCCCCGGAAGCCGGCGTCGAGGAGGGCCGCGAGGACGCCCTCGGCCACGCCGCCGGTGCGGCGGGTCTCGTCGACCACCAGCACCCGCCCGGTGGCCCGAGCCTCGCGGAGCAGGTCCTCGGCGGGCAGCGGCGCGAGCCAGCGCAGGTCGAGCACGCGGCAGCCGACGCCGGCCGCCTCCAGCCGCCTGGCCACCCGCAGGCTCATGGGGACGCCGTTGCCGAAGGTGACCAGGGTGAGGTCGCGGCCGTCGCCGTGGGTGCGCGCGCGGCCGAGCGGCACGTGCGCCGCGGCCCAGGCGCCCGGCTCCGGGTAGGGCGCCAGCCAGCCGCCGTCGCCCTCGGCGTGCAGGTCGCGGGTGTGGTACAGGGCGATCGGCTCCAGGAACACGCATACGCTGCCGTCGACTTTGGCGGCCGCCACGCAGGTGCGCAGCATGGCGGCGGCGTCCTCGGGACGCGCCGGGGAGGCGATCACCAGCCCGGGGACGTCGCGCAGCGCCCCGACCGCGTTGTCGTTGTGGAAGTGGCCGCCGAACCCCTGCTGGTAGCCGTAGGCAGCCACCCGCACCAGCAGCGGGTTGCGGTAGGCGCCCTGGGAGAAGAACTGCAGGGTGGCGGCCTCGCCGCGTAGCTGGTCCTCGGCGTTGTGCAGGTAGGCGAGGTACTGGATCTCGGGGACGGGCAGCAGCCCGGCGAGCCCGGCGCCGAGCGCCAGCCCGAGGATCGACTGCTCGTCCAGCAGCGTGTCGAACACCCTGGCGGCGCCGAAGCGGCGCTGCAGCCCGCGGGTGACCCCGTACACTCCCCCCTTGCGGCCGACGTCCTCGCCGAAGACCAGCAGCTCCGGGTGGAGGGCGAGCAGGTCGGCGAGGGTCAGGTCGATCGCCTGCGCCAGGGTCAGGGGCCCCTGCCGCTCGGGCGGCCGCCCGTCGAAGGCGCGGTCGCGGGCGGCGGGTGCGGCCGAGCGGGCGGCCTCGGCGGCGACCCGGTCGGGGCGGCGGGGCGCCAGCGGCGCCATCACCGCCTCCGCGGTCGGCAGCTGCGGCTGGCCGGCGACCTCGGCGGCGACGGCCAGCACCTCGCGGCCGCGCGCCCGGTAGCGCTCGACCAGCTCGGCCGGGGTCGCCACCCCGGCCTCCACCAGCAGGCGGGCGCTGGCGACCAGCGGGTCGCGGTCGCGGTCGGCGGCCAGCTCGGCGGGCGTGCGGTAGGCCACCTCGGCGTCGGAGCCGGCGTGGCCGAGGTAGCGGACCATGCGCAGTTGCAGGAACGCGGGCGCTCGCCGCTGCCGCACCCAGGCGGCCGCCTCCGCGGCGGCGTCGTAGGCGGCGGCCAGGTCGCAGCCGTCGGCCTCCTGGTAGCGGAGCCCCTGGCGGTGGCCGTAGGCGGCGCCCACCCAGCCCTCGGGGGTGCGCACGCTGATGCCCAGGCCGTTGTCCTCGCAGACCAGCAGCAGCGGCAGCGGCAGCCGCTGGTAGGCGCAGTGGCAGGCGGTGTTGATCGCGCCGGTGGCGGTGGAGTGGTTGACCGAGGCGTCCCCGAAGCTGCACACCGCCACCGCGTCGTCCGGCCAGGGGGTGGCGCGGCCGATCCGCCTGGCGCGCTCGATCGCGAACGCCACCCCGAGGGCGCGCGGCAGGTGGGAGGCGATCGTGGAGGTCTGCGGGACCACCGCGAGGTCGGGGTGGCCGAACACCTTGTGCCGGCCACCGGCGATCGGCTCCTCGGCGGCGGCGACCACGCCGAGCAGCACGTCGCGCACGGGCTGCTGGCCGGGCACCTGGCGGGCGCGGGTCACGTAGAACGCTCCGGAGCGGTAGTGCAGCAGCGCCGGGTCGGTGGGGCGCAGGGCCGCGGCGACGGCGGCGTTGCCCTCGTGGCCGGCGGAGGCGATGTTGTAGAAGCCCTTGCCCTGGCCGCGCAGCCAGCGGGCCGCCAGGTCCAGCTGCCGGCTGGCGAGCTGGTCGTCGAACAGCTCCAGGCAGCGTTCGCCGGTGAGCGAGGAGCCCTCCCGGACCGGCAGGCCGGGGTCCCTCGCCGGCCGCGGCTCCAGCGCCGAGACGGCGTCGATGAACTGGGCGTCGATCGGTTCCGGCATGCGGGTGCTTCGCCTCCCGTCGGTGCGACGTCACCGCCCGACGGTACCCGGTCGGCGGTGCCGCGTGCCCGGGTACAGTCGGAGGATGAGGGGTAGCGGGCTGGTGCTGGCCGCCGCGGCGCTGTGGGGCACGACCGGGACGGCGCGGGCGCTGGCCCCGGCCGGCGCCTCGCCGCTGTCGGTCGGGGCGGTCCGGATCGCCGTCGGCGGCGCCGCGCTGCTGGCCGTGGCCGGCCTGCGCGGCGGGCTGCGGCGCGGGGACCGCTGGCCGCCGGGGCCGGTCGCCGCCGGCGCCGTCGCCGTCGCCTGCTACCAGTTGGCGTTCTTCTCGGCGGTGGCGCGCACCGGGGTGGCGGTCGGGACGATGGTGGCGATCGGCAGCGCGCCGGTGCTGGCGGGGCTGCTCGCCTGGGTGACCGGCGGCGAGCGGCCCGCCGGCCGCTGGTACGCGGCGACCGTGCTGGCGGTGGCGGGTGGCGCGCTGCTGGTGGTGGCCGGGCAGCGGGTGCGGGTGGCGGCGGGCGGGGTGGCGCTGGCGCTGGTGGCGGGCGCGGCGTACGCGGTCTACGCGGTGGCGGCCAAGCGGCTGCTCGCCCGGCACGGTCAGGTGGAGACCATGGCGGTGCTGTTCGGCGCGGGCGCGCTGCTGCTGGCGCCGGTGGCGGCGGCGCGCCCGCTCGGCTGGCTGGCGACGCCGCGCGGCGCGCTGGTCGCCCTGCACCTGGGCCTGGTCGCCACCGCCGCGGCCTACCTGCTGTTCGCGGCCGGGCTGCGGCGGGTGACGGTGGCGACGGCGGCGACGCTGTCGCTGGCCGAGCCGCTCACCGCCGCCGCGCTCGGCGTGGCCGTGCTCGGCGAGCGGCTCACCGCCGCCGGGCTGGCCGGCGCGGTGGTGCTGCTGGCCGGGCTGGCGCTGCTGGCCGCGCCAGCCCGGCGGGCTACTGCGCCGGCGCCTGGATGACGCTGCCCTGCAGCTGGAAGGTCTGGCCCTTGAACTGGCTGACCTGCATCGCCTCGATCGGGTAGCCGTCGCTGGTCCCGTTGGTCTGCACCTTGATGTCCGGCAACAGCATCGGGATCTCCAGGTTGAGGTGGCGCACGGCGTCCATCAGCGCCGCCCGGGTCGGCTGCTGCATCTTCTTGAGCGCCTCGACCATGGTGTTGGCCACCGCCCAGCCGTAGGCGTTGTACGGGTCGTTGGCGTTGGCGCCCTGCTCGTACTTTGCCAGGTTGGTCTTGTAGGCCGTCATCGCCGGGTCGTTGGCCCACTGCGGGTCCTCGGGGTCCTTGAAGTACTCGGTGGACAGGATCCCCTGCGCGTTCTTCAGCCCGACCGGCATCAGCACCTGCGCCTTGGAGGCGGCCACGTTGTTGAGGATGTGCAGCGGCTTCCAGGTGGTCTGCGCCACCGTGGCGATGGCCTGCGCGCCGAACTTCGGGGTGGTGATGTCCAGGAACACGTCCGCGCCGGAGCCGGCGAGCTTCTTGACCTGGGAGGCGTCCGACGGGTCGGTGGCCTCGTAGCTCTGCTTGGCGACGACCTTGATCCCCGACCCGGCGATGCCGGCCTGGAAGCCGCCGAGCAGGTCCTTGCCGTAGGCGTCGTTCTGGTACAGCACCGCGACCTTCGCGTTGGGCTTGTTCTGCTTCAGGTACTCGGCGTAGACCTTCGCCTCGGTCACGTAGTTGGGCTGCCAGCCGATCGTCCACGGGTGGGCGCCGACGTCCGCGCCCCAGGCGGAGGAGCCGGTCGCCACGAACAGCTGCGGCACCTTCTGCTGGTTGGCGTAGTCCCAGATGGCGATGTTGTTGGCGGTGCCCAAGGTGTTGAACAGGGCGAACACCTTGTCCTGCTCGACCAGCCGCTTGGCGTTGGTGAGCGCCCGCGCCGGGTCGTAGGCGTCGTCGTAGGTGACGAAGGTGAGCTTGCGGCCGTTCACGCCGCCCTGGTCGTTGACGTACTTGAAGTAGGCGTCGACGCCCTTGGCGATGGTGCCGTAGGCCGAGGCCGGCCCGCTGAACGGGTAGGAGCCGCCGAGCTTGATCGACGAGTCCGTGATCCCCGGGTCACCGGACGCCTTGCCGCCGCCGCTGCGGCCGCAGCCGGCGGCGAGCAGGGCCAGCACCAGCAGCACCAGCAGCGCGGCGCGGGGCGGGACGATAGCCTTCCTTGCTCCCAGCATGGGATCCCTCCTTGGACGGGGGCTCAGGTGGGCGGGTTCTTGCCTGGTGAGGACGGGACGGCGTCGGCCGGCGATGGCGCCTGCTCGGGGGACGGTCCGGGCGGCGACGGCTCCGCCACCTCCACCAGCGCCCGCCGCAGGCGCCGCAGCAGCCCGGCGGCGCCGCCGGGCAGCAGGTACAACACCGCGATCAGGGTGGCGCCGAAGATCACGCCGGTGAGCGCCTGGTTGACGTCGCCGGCGTACTGCGGCACGAACTCGATGAACAGCGCGCCGAGCAGGGCGCCGGCGACCGTGCCGAGCCCGCCGATCACCACCGCGGCGAGGAAGCCGAACGACAGCGCGACGGTGAACGACTCCGGCGCGACGAACCCGACCGCGAACGCGTACAGCGCGCCGGCCACGCCCGCGTAGGCGGCGCTCCAGGCGAACGCGCGGGTCTTCACCCGCGCCCGGTCCACGCCCATGGTGGTGGCGGCGCGCTCGTTGTCGCGGATGGCGACCAGCGCCCGGCCGAGCCCGCCGCGGGTGAGGTTGGCGGCCAGCAGGAACAGCACCGCGGCGACCGCCAGCACCAGCAGGTACAGGTACTGGTCAGGGTCCAGCGGCAGCCAGCCGGGCGGCGCCGGCTGCGGCACGCTCATGCCCTGCACCCCGCCGGTGAGCCCGTCGAAGCGCTTGACCAGCGGCGGGGTCGCGACCGACAGCGCCAGCGTCACCAGCGCCAGGTACGGGCCGCGCAGGCGCAGCGCCGGCACGCCGAAGGCGTAGCCGACCGCGAACGCCAGCAGCGCGGCGGCCGGCAGGGTCAGCGGCCACGGCACGCCCGCCTTCACGGTCAGGCCCGCCGCGGTGTACGCGCCGATCGCGAAGAAGGCGCCGTGGCCGAGTGAGATCTGCCCGCAGTAGCCGACCAGCAGGTTCAGGCCGAGCGCGGCGACCGCGTACACCAGCACCAGGGTCAGCTCGCCGTTCACCACCGGCTCGGAGTCGAACGGCAGGCCGACCGCCAGCAGCACCCCGGCCGCGGCCACGGCCGCCAGCAGCGCCCGCTGCGGGCGGCTGCCGCGCCGGAGGGTCAGCGGCGGGCTCACGCGCGCGCCACCTCCGGCGAGCCGAACAGCCCGGACGGGCGCACCAGCAGCACCACGAAGATGATGCCGAGCGGCACCAGCACCTTCAGGTCGGGGCCGATGGCGTCGACGTAGGTGCCGGCCAGGTTCTCGGCGACGCCGATGATCCAGCTGCCCACCACCGCGCCGAGCGGCGAGTCGAAGCCGCCGAGGGCGGCGCCGGCGAAGGCGTACACCAGCACCCCGCCCATCAGGTTCACGTCCAGGAACAGCCTGGGCGCGACCAGCACCCCGGCGAGCGCGCCCAGCAGCGCCGCCAGCCCCCAGCCGAGCATCAGCATGCGCCCGACGCGGATGCCGACCAGGCGGCTGGACTCGGGGTTCTGCGCGGCCGCGCGCAGCGCCAGGCCGATCCGGGTCTGCTGGAACAGCAGCCACAGCAGGCCGACCACCACCAGCAGCACCGCGATGATCCCCAGCGACTCCAGCGACAGCGCCACCCCGCCCAGCCGCGCGGCGCCGCTGGGGAAGATGCTCGGGAAGCCGCGGTTGTTGAACCCCCAGATCCAGCCGGCCGCCGAGTTGAACAGCACGAACAGCCCGAGCGTGACGATCAGCATGGTGAGCGGCTCGCCGCCCTCGACCGGGCGCAGCAGCACCCGCTCCACCGCCATGCCGCCCGCGAAGGAGAGCGCGAACGCGCCCAGCAATGCTAGCCACAGTGGCCGCCCGCCGGCGTGCAGGCCCCAGGCGATGAAGGTCGAGAACATCGCCATCTCGCCCTGGGCGAAGTTGACAATCCCGGTCGAGCGGAAGATCAGCACCAGCGCCAGGGCCAGCGCCGCGTAGATCGAGCCGTCGGCGACGCCGTCGACCACCACCTGCAGGAACCGCCCCATCGCCGCTCCTCTCAGTAGCCCAGGTAGGCTCGCCGCACGGTGACGTCGGCCCGGACGCGCCCGGCCGGGCCGCTCAGCCTGGTGCGGCCCGCCTCCAGCAGGTAGGCGTGGTCGGCCAGCTCCAGCGCCAGGTTGGCGTTCTGCTCGACCAGCAGCACGGTGGTGCGCCGCTCCCGCTTGACCTGGCCGAGCACCTCGAACAGCTCCAGGGTGACCAGCGGCGCCAGCCCCAGCGACGGCTCGTCCAGCAGCAGCAGCCGCGGGCGCAGCAGCAGCGCCCGCGCGATCGCCAGCATCTGCTGCTCGCCGCCTGACAGGCTGCCGGCCGCCTGCCGGCGCCGCTGCGCCAGCGTCGGGAACACCCCGTACCAGCGGTCCAGGTCGGCGGCGACGCCGGCGGCGTCGCGGCGGGTGTAGGCGCCGAGCCGCAGGTTCTCCTCGACCGTCAGCGCCGGGAAGGTGCCGCGCCCCTCCGGCACGTGGGCGACGCCCAGGCGCACGATCCGCTCGGTCGGCAGCCCCAGCAGGTCGCGGCCGTCCAGGGTGATCCGGCCGCTGGCGCGGACCATGCCGGTGATCGCCCGCAGCGTGGTGGTCTTGCCGGCGCCGTTGGGGCCGAGGATCGCCACCACCCCGCCGTGCTCGACGGTCACATCCACGCCGTGCAGCGCCCGCACCGGCCCGTAGCCGGCGCGCAGGTCCCTTACTTCCAGCAGCGCGGTCACGCCGGCACCCCCAGGTAGGCCTGCAGCACCGCGGGGTCCTCGCGCACCGTGGCGGGGCTGCCCTCGGCGATCTTGCGGCCGAAGTCGAGCACTACCACCTTGTGGGACATGCGCATGACCATGCCCATGTGGTGCTCCACCAGCAGGATCGTCAGGTCCTGCTGCTGGCGGACCGCGCCGATCACCTCGACCAGCTCGTCGACCTCGCCGTGGGCCAGGCCGCTGGCCGGCTCGTCCAGCAGCAGCAGCCGGGGCGCGGCGCCGAGCGCGCGGGCCAGCTCGACGCGCTTGAGGGTGCCGTAGGGCAGCCCGGCGGCGGGCCGCGCCGCCAGCGGCGCCAGCCCGAGGCGCTCCAGCACCTCGTCGGCGCGGCGGCGCAGGGCGCGCTCCTGGCCGCGCACCAGCGGCAGGCGCAGCGCGGCCGCGCCGAAGCCGGCGCTGGCGGCGTGCTGGCCGGCCAGCATCACGTTCTCGCGCACGGTGAGGCTGCCGACCAGGCCGAGGTGCTGGAAGGTGCGGGCGACGCCGAGCCCGGCGACCTGCTGCGGCGCCAGCGCCAGCAGGTCGCGCCCGTCCAGCTCGATGCGCCCTCGCTGCGGCCTGGTCAGCCGGCTGACGCAGTCGAACAGGGTGGTCTTGCCGGCGCCGTTGGGCCCGATCAGCCCGCACACCTGGCCGGCCTCGACCTCGAACGTCACCGCGTCCAGGGCGGTGACGCCGCCGAAGCGGACGGTCAGGTCGTCCAGGCGCAGCATCGCCGTGTGCCCGCCGGCCGGGTGTGTAGGCTGTGCGGATGAAGTCCTCTGCCGCGGAGCGGTGGCCGGTGCCGGGGGAGCCGCTGCCGCGCGGCCCGCACCGCCTGCCCCGCGACGTGGTGGTGCGCTCGCAGCGGTCGCGGATGCTGCACGCGCTGGTGGAGGTGGTGGCCAGCAAGGGCTACCACGCCGCCACCGTGGCCGACATCATCGGCCGGGCCGGGGTCTCCCGCACCACCTTCTACCAGCAGTTCAAGGACAAGCAGGACTGCTTCCTGGTCGCCTACCAGCGCGGCGCGGACGCCCACTGGCGGTCGGTGGTGGAAGCGGTCGCCTCCGCCGGGGACCCGCCGGAGCGGCTGCGCCGCAACCTGCGCGCCTACCTGGGGGAGCTGGTGGAGCATCCGGCGGCGGCGCGGGCGTTCCTGCTGGAGGTGGCGGCGGCCGGGCCGGCGGCGCTGGCGATCCGGGAGCGGCTGCGGCAGCGCTACGCGGGCCTGCTGCGGCAGCTGTACGGCCACTTCCGCGAGGCGGACGGGCGCCTGCCGGAGCTGCCGCGGGAGGTGTTCCGCGCGGCGGTGGCGGCAGTGGACGAGCTGGTGGTGCGCGAGATCGCGGAGGGGCGGCTGGCGCGGCTGGCGGAGCTGGAGCCGGTGGCGGTGTACCTGGAGCTGGCGCTGTTCGGGGTCCCGGGGGCGGGGGCGGTGCTGGACGGGTCGGGCTGAGGCGGCGGGCGGGCGGCCGCGACCGGGAGGCCTGCCAGTCATAAACATTTCCGTACTCTATACCAGCCGTGACAAGCCGCATACTCCCCTCCTCAGGACTCGAACCGGACGATCGCGCGCTGCGGTCGCTTCACTCCGGGCGGCGCCGGCCCGACGGTAGGGACGATCGCGTCGTCCGAGGAGCGAGCGGGAGGTGCGCGCCGTGACCACGCCCGAGGCGACAGCCCGGGTCACCGACCAGCGGGTGCGGGCGCTGCGCCAGGCCCGCGAGATCGTCGCCGAGCTGCGCTGGGACGGCCTGGCCGTCCCGGACGTGTACGGGCGCATGGCCGGCGAGTTCCAGGCGCTGGTGCGCGACGGCCGCTACGACGCCTGGCTGCACGGCGACCACCGACTTGCGGGCGGGCGGCCCGCCGGGGTCGACTTCTCGGCATGAGCTACCCAGCGGCGCGCCGCGGCGGCCTGGTCGAGACCTTGCACGGCCACCGCGTCGCCGACCCCTACCGGTGGCTCGAGGACGCCGGCTCGGGCGAGACCGAACAGTGGGCGCGGCAGCAGGACGAGCTGTTCCGCCACTTCCTGGACGGGCGGCCAGGACGGGCCGCGTTCGGGCAGCGCCTGGAGCGCCTGCTCGGCGCCGGCCTGGTCACCGCCCCGGTGCTGCGCGGCGGGCTGGCGTTCTTCGAGCGCCGCGCGCCCGGCCAGCAGCACCCGGTGCTGACCGTGCGCGGGCCGAACGGCACCAAGCGGCCGCTGATCGACCCGAGCGCGCTGGCCGCCGACGACACCGTCACCCTGGACGGCTGGGTGGTGTCGCCGGCGGGCGAGCGGGTGGCCTACTGGCTGTCGCGCGGCGGCGACGAGGAGGCGTCGCTGTGGGTGCTGGACGTGGCCAGCGGCGAGCCGGTCGAGGGGCCGATCGACCGCACCCGCTACTGCCCGATCGCCTGGCTGCCCGGGGCCGAGGAGTACTTCTACGGCCGGCGGCTGCCCGCCGACGCCGTCCCGCCCGGGGAGGCCGCCTTCCACCGCCGCGTCTGGCGCCACCGGGTCGGCGAGGACCCGGACGGCGACGAGCTGGTGTTCGGCGAGGGCCGGGACAAGACCGAGTACCACTGGCTGGACGTGTCACGGGACGGTCGCTGGCTGGTGCTGGGCGCGGCGCTGGGCACCGCCCCCCGCAACGACCTGTACGTCGCCGACCTGACCGCCGGCGGCCCCCTGCGCCCCATCCAGGAGGGCGTGGACGTGGAGACCGACGGCGCCGTCCGGCCCGACGGCCTGCTGTGGCTGCGGACCAACCTGGACGCCCCCCGCTTCCGCATCGTGGTCGCCGACCCGGCCCGCCCCGAGCCGGCCGGCTGGCGCGAGCTGGTGGCCGAGTCCGACGCGGTGCTGGACGGCTTCGCGCTCACCGACGACGCGGTGGTGGTCGCCTCCACCCGGCACGCGGTCGGCCGGGTCGCCGTCCACGACCGGGCCAGCGGCGCCGTGCGGGCCCAGGTCGAGCTGCCCGGCCGCGGCTCGGTCATGGGGCTGTCGGCCCGCCCGGAGGGCGGCGACGAGGCGTTCATCGGCTACACCGACTTCACCACCCCGCCGCGGGTATACCGCTACCACGTGCCGAGCGGCGGCCTGCGGCTGTGGATGGACGCGCCCGGCCGGGTGGAGCTGCCGCCGGTCGAGGTCCGCCAGGACGTCTACCGCTCCAAGGACGGCACCGAGGTGCGCATGTTCGTGGTGCACCGCGCCGGCCTTCGGGCCGACGGCCGCCGCCCGACGGTGCTGTACGGCTACGGCGGCTTCAACATCAGCCTCACCCCCGGCTACACCCCGGCCGCGGTCGCCTGGATCGAGCGCGGCGGCGTCTACGCGGTCGCCAACCTGCGCGGCGGCAGCGAGGAGGGCGAGGCCTGGCACCGGGCAGGCATGCGCGAGCACAAGCAGCACGTGTTCGACGACTTCGCCGCCGCCGCCGAGCACCTGGTCGCCGAGGGCTGGACGCTGCCCGAGCGGCTGGCGCTGTGGGGCGGCTCCAACGGCGGCCTGCTGGTCGGCGCGACCCTCACCCAGCGCCCGGAGCTGGCCCGGGCGGTGGTGTGCAGCGCGCCGCTGCTGGACATGGTCCGCTACGAGCGGTTCGGCTTCGGCGAGACCTGGAACGACGAGTACGGGCGCGCCGACGACCCGGTGGAGCTCGGCTGGCTGCTCGGCTACTCCCCCTACCACCACGTACGCCCCAGCACCGCCTACCCGGCGGTGCTGTTCACCGTGTTCGACTCCGACACCCGCGTCGACCCGATGCACGCCCGCAAGATGTGCGCCGCGCTGCAGTGGGCGACCGCCTCCGGCCGGCCGGTGCTGCTGCGCCGCGAGCGGCAGACCGGCCACGGCGCCCGCTCGGTCACCCGCACCGTCGAGCTGCAGGCCGACGTGCTGGCGTTCCTCGCCGACCAGCTGGGGCTGGATTAGCAGATCGCGGACGCGGACTGCCGTAGTCCTCGGTTCATTCGGGGGGGAGCTCGCTCCCCCCCGAACCCCCCCAACTACCCGGCCCGCATTGCTCCTCATGTTGAGGAGCCGATTGACCGGCCTCTCCTAGCTCCGGGCGCCGTGGACGGCGGCGGCCAGCTCTCCCGTGAGCGCGGCCATGCCGTCGACCCCGGCCTCGCCGAGGCGGCGGACCAGGGCGGTGCCGACGACCGCGCCGTCGGCGAAGCCTGCCACCGCCGCCGCCTGCTCCGGGTTGGAGACGCCGATGCCGCAGCAGACGGGCAGGTCGGTGTGCTCGCGGACGCGGGCGACCAGCTCGCGGATGCCGGCGGCCAGCGACGCGCGCAGCCCGGTGACCCCGAGCGACGCCTGCGCGTAGACGAAGCCGCGGCCGGCCCGCGCGACCGCTGCCAGGCGCGCGTCGGTGGAGGTCGGCGCGGCCAGGAACACCGGGGCGAGGCCCTCCCGCGTGGCCGCCGCCACCCACTCCCCCGCCTCCTCGGGCGGCAGGTCGGGCACGACCGCCCCGCAGGCGCCAGCGGCGGCCAGTTCGGCCGCGAACCGCGCCGGGCCGCGGTGGGCGACCAGGTTGTAGTAGACGAGCAGCACCACCGGCACCTCGACGCTGGCGCAGAGCTCGGCGACCATGCCGAGCACGTCGTCGACCCTGGTGCCGGAGTCCAGCGCCGCCGCCACCGCCCGCTGGATCACCGGCCCGTCGATCAGCGGGTCGGAGAACGGCGGGCCGACCTCCAGCACGTCGGCGCCGGCGGCGGCCATCGCCCGCAGGCCGTCCAGCGAGCCGCGCAGGTCCGGGTAGCCGGCGACCGCGTAGGCGACCAGCGCCGCCCGGCCGGCCGCCCGCAGCCCGCGCAGGCGCTCCTCCAGCCGCTCCACCGGGGCGAGCACGGTCGCGTCAGCCATCGCCGCGCCCCCGGTCCTCCGGGTGGAGGTCCAGCAGGCCGGCGACGGTCTCCACGTCCTTGTCGCCGCGGCCGGAGAGGTTGAGCACCACCAGCGAGCCGGGTGGGACCTCGCCGCGGGCGGCCGCGCCGGCCAGCCAGCCGACCGCGTGGGCGGGTTCCAGCGCGGGCAGCAGCCCCTCAGTGCGGGCCAGCAGCCCGAAGCCGTCGAGGGCCTCGGCGTCGCTGGCGCGCGCGTAGGCGACCCGGCCGGCCTCCTTCCACAGGGCGTGCTCGGGCCCGACCCCGGGGTAGTCCAGGCCGGCCGACACCGAGTGGGTCGGCAGCACCTGGCCGTCGGCGTCCTGCAGCAGGTAGGAGCGGGCGCCGTGCAGCACGCCCGGCGTGCCCGCCCCCAGCGAGGCGGCGTGCTCGCCGGGGCCTGGGCCGCGGCCGCCGGCCTCCACCCCGACCAGCCGGACCCGCTCGTCGTCGAGGAACGGGGCGAACAGGCCGGCGGCGTTGGAGCCGCCGCCGACGCAGGCGACCGCCAGGTCGGGCAGGCGCCCCTCGGCCTGCAGCAGCTGCGCGCGGGCCTCCTCGCCGATGACTCGCTGGAACTCGCGGACCATCACCGGGAACGGGTGCGGCCCCACCACCGAGCCGATCGCGTAGTGGGTGGTGGCGACCGACTCGACCCAGTCGCGCAGCGCCTCGTTGATGGCGTCCTTCAGGGTGGCGGTGCCGACCGTCACGGTGCGCACCTCGGTGCCGAGCAGGCGCATGCGGACCACGTTGAGGTGCTGGCGGCGGGTATCCTCCTCGCCCATGTAGACGACGCAGTCCTGGCCCAGCAGGGCGGCCACGGTGGCGGTGGCGACCCCGTGCTGGCCGGCGCCGGTCTCCGCGATCACCCGCGGCTTGCCCATCCGCCTGGTCAGCAGGTGCTGGCCGAGCGAGTTGTTGAGCTTGTGGGCGCCGGTGTGCAGCAGGTCCTCGCGCTTCAGCCACACGCGCAGGCCGAGCCGCTCCGACAGGCGCCTGGCGGGGGTGAGCGGGGTCGGCCGCCCGGCGTAGTCGCGGCGCAGCCCGTCCAGCTCGGCCAGGAAGCCCGGGTCGCCCATGGCGTCGTCGAAGGCGTCGGCCAGCTCGTCGAGGGCGGCCATCAGCACCTCGGGCACGAAGCGCCCGCCGAACGGCCCGAAGTGCCCGAGCGTGTCCGGCGCGTGTTCGACCCCGACCACAGTCCCCGCGCGGGTGGCCGCCGAGGAGCCGCCCCCGCTGCCCGCTGGGCGGTCGCTAGACATCGAGCAGGTCGCCGCTGAGGTGGTCCTCGTAGGCCTTCAGGTCGAAGTGGCCGTGGCCGCAGAGGTTGAACACGATGGTGTCGGCGCGGCCCTCCTCCTTGCAGCGCAGCGCCTCGTCGATCACCGCCCGGATGGCGTGCGCCGGCTCCGGCGCCGGCAGCACGCCCTCGGTGCGGGCGAACTGCACGGCGGCGTCGAACACCTTCGACTGCGGGTAGGCGACCGCCTCGATGTGCCCCTCCCTGGCCAGCAGCGACACGATCGGCGAGTCGCCGTGGTAGCGCAGCCCGCCGGCGTGGATGGGGGCGGGGATGAAGTCGGCGCCGAGCGTGTACATCTGGATCAGCGGGGTCATGCCGGCCTGGTCGCCGAGGTCGTAGTCGAAGCGGCCCTTGGTGAGGGTCGGCGCCGCGGTCGGCTCGACCGCCACCACCCGGACGTCGCGGCGGCCGGCCAGCTTCTCGGCCAGCAGCGGGAAGGTGAAGCCGCCGAAGTTGGAGCCGCCGCCGACGCAGGCGACCAGCACGTCCGGCTCGATGCCGGCCTGGGCCAGCTGCGCCTTCAGCTCCAGGCCGATGACCGTCTGGTGCAGCAGCACGTGGTTGAGGACGCTGCCGAGCGAGTAGTGGGTGTCGTCGCGCTGGGCGGCGTCCTCGACCGCCTCGGAGATGGCGATGCCGAGCGACCCTGGCGAGTCCGCGTCCCGCTCCAGCACCGCCCGGCCGGCGGCGGTCTCCGGCGACGGCGAGGGGATCACGCTGGCGCCCCAGGTCTCCATGATCGAGCGGCGGTACGGCTTGCCGTCGTAGGAGGCCCGCACCATGTAGACCTTGCATTCCAGGTCGAAGCGGGCGCAGGCGAACGCCAGCGCGCTGCCCCACTGGCCGGCGCCGGTCTCGGTGGTGAGGCGCGCGACGCCCTCGGCCTTGTTGAACCACGCCTGCGCCACGGCGGTGTTCGGCTTGTGCGAGCCGGCCGGGGAGCCGCCCTCGTACTTGTAGTAGATCCGCGCCGGGGTGCCGAGCGCCCGCTCCAGGTCGAGCGCGCGGATCAGCGGGGTCGGCCGCCACAGCCGGTAGGTGTCCAGCACCGGGCCGGGGATGTCGACCCACTGGTCGGTGGAGACCTCCTGGCCGATCAGGGCCATCGGGAACAGCGGCGCGAGCGCGTCCGGCCCGACCGGCTCGCGGGTCTGCGGGTGCAGGTACGGCCCGGGCCTGGTCGGCAGCGACGGCACGATGTTGAACCAGGCGCTCGGCAGCTCCTCCTCGCCCAGCAGGATCTTCCTCGGCTCAGCCATGACGTCCTCCCGTCTGGATGGGTGCCGCCAGCAGGGCCGCCACCGCGGCGGCCGGATCCTCCGCCCGCACGAGGGTCTCGCCGACCAGGACGGCGGCGGCGCCGGCGGCGGCCACGGCGGCCACGTCGGCCGGGGTGCGGATGCCGCTCTCGGCGACCACCACGGCGCCGGCCGGCAGGGCGTCGCGGACGGCCGCCAGCCGGCCCGGGTCGACCGCCAGGGTGGCCAGGTCGCGGGCGTTGACCCCGACCAGGGTGGCGCCGGCGGCCGCGGCGACCTCGGCCTCCGCGCGGGTGTGGACCTCGACCAGCGCGTCCAGGCCGGCGGCGGCCGCCTCGGCCAGCAGCCCGGCCAGCCGGGCCCCCTTCAGCGCCGCCACGATCAGCAGCACCGCGTCGGCCCCCCAGGCGCGCGCCTCCCACACCTGGTAGGCGGTGGTGACGAAGTCCTTGCGCAGCACCGGCAGGCCGACCGCGGCCCTGGCCGCCCGCAGGTCCTCCTCGCTGCCGCCGAAGTGGAGCGGTTCGGTCAGCACGCTGACGGCGGCGGCGCCGCCGCGGGCGTAGGCGGCGGCCAGCGCGGCGGGGTCCAGGTCGGGCCGGATGGCCCCGGCGGACGGCGAGCGCCGCTTCACCTCGGCGACCAGCGCGACCCCGGGTGCGGCGAGGGCGGCGCGGACGGCCGCGAAGCGGCCCAGGTCGACTTCGAGGGTGCGCAGGTCGCGGGCGTTGACGCCGACCAGCGTGGCGCCCGCCGACGCGGCGGCGGCCGCCTCGGCCTCGTCGTGGACCTCGACGAG
>DASQWY010000359.1:0-3911 GCA_035640005.1 Actinomycetes bacterium | reverse complement strand
TCACCTCCAACTCCTGGGAGTACACCGGCGACGGCCACGCGCTGGCGCTGTGGGCCGGCGCCGACCTGGTCGACATGGAGTTCGTGCAGTTCCACCCGACCGCGATGGTGTGGCCGCTGTCGGTGCGCGGCGTCCTGGTCACCGAGGGGGTGCGGGGCGACGGCGGCGCGCTGCGCAACGCCGAGGGCCGCCGCTTCATGTTCGACTACATCCCCGAGATGTTCCGGGCGGAGACCGCCGAGACCGAGGAGGAGGCGGACCGCTGGTACGAGGACCACGCGGCCGCCCGCCGCACGCCCGACCTGCTGCCCCGCGACGAGGTCGCCCGGGCGATCAACACCGAGGTGAAGGAGGGGCGCGGCAGCCCGCACGGCGGGGTGTTCCTCGACATCGCCTCGCGGCGCGACGCCGACTACATCCGGCGGCGGCTGCCGTCCATGTACCACCAGTTCAAGCAGCTGGCGGACGTGGACATCACCAAGGAGCCGATGGAGGTGGGGCCGACCTGCCACTACGTGATGGGCGGGGTGCGCGTCGACCCCGACACCCAGGCGGCGACCGTGCCCGGGCTGTTCGCCGCCGGCGAGGTCGCCGGCGGCATGCACGGCGCCAACCGGCTGGGCGGCAACTCCCTGTCGGACCTGCTGGTGTTCGGGGCGCGCGCCGGCCACCACGCCGC
Source organism: Actinomycetes bacterium (assembly GCA_035640005.1). Classification (GTDB taxonomy): domain Bacteria; phylum Actinomycetota; class CALGFH01; order CALGFH01; family CALGFH01; genus DASQWY01. The sequence goes on along the minus strand of DASQWY010000359.1, from coordinate 3,232 downwards.
CGAGCACGCCAAGGGGCTGGCCGCCACCCCGGCGCTCGACCCCGCCCAGGTGGACGCGGGCGCCCGCGAGGCGCTGCTGCCGTTCGAGCGCGACCGCGGCGAGAACCCCTACACCATCCAGGAGGAGCTGCAGGACTGCATGCAGGAGCTGGTCGGGATCGTCCGCACCGAGGAGGAGCTGAAACGCGCCCTGGAGCGGATCGCCGTGCTCAAGGAACGGGCCGGGCGGGTGGCGGTCACCGGGAACCGGCAGTTCAACCCCGGCTGGCACCTGGCGCTGGACCTGCCGTCGCTGCTGACCGTCTCCGAGTGCGTGACCCTGGCCGCGCTGGAGCGGCGGGAGAGCCGAGGCGGCCACACCCGCGACGACTACCCCAAGCCGGACCCGGAGTTCGCCAAGCTCACGGTGGTCGTCCGCCAGCGCGACGGGGAGCCGGCGGTGGCCACCGAGCCGCTCGAGGAGATGCCCGACGACCTGAAGCGGCTGTTCGAGGAGCAGGGCTGAGATGACCTACGACGTCACCATGCGCCTGTGGCGGGGCGACGCCACCGGCGGCGAGCTGCGCGACTACCGGGTGCCGGTCGACGAGGGCGAGGTCGTCCTCGACGCCATCCACCGGGTGCAGGCGACCCAGGCCGGCGACCTGGCCGTGCGCTGGAACTGCAAGGCGGGCAAGTGCGGCTCCTGCAGCGCCGAGGTCAACGGCCGGCCGGCGCTGACCTGCATGACCCGCCTGAACGTGTTCGCGCGCGGCGAGCCGATCACCGTCACCCCGCTGCGCACCTTCCCGGTCATCCGCGACCTGGTCACCGACGTGTCGTTCAACTTCGAGATGGCCAAGCGGGTGCCGGCGTTCACCCCGCGGCCGCGCGACCCGGACGGGACCTACCGGATGCAGCAGCGCGACATCGACCGGGTGCAGGAGTTCCACAAGTGCATCGAGTGCTTCCTGTGCCAGGACGTCTGCCACGTCATCCGCGACCACGAGGAGAACAAGCCCGCCTTCGCCGGCCCGCGCATGTTCATCCGCTACGCCGAGCTGGAGATGCACCCGCTGGACACCGGCGACCGGCGCGAGCTGCTGCGCGGGCAGATGGGCATCGGCCTGTGCAACATCACCAAGTGCTGCACCGAGGTCTGCCCGGAGAGCATCAAGATCACCGACAACGCGATCATCCCGCTCAAGGAGCGGGTGGTGGACAGCCGCTACGACCCGATCGCCTGGCTGGTCGGAAAGCTCCGCCGCCGCCCGGCCGACCCGGCCTAGCTGGCGCAACGGGGCACACAGTCTCCCATCCCGGCGCTCGCTCCGCTATGGTGCCCGCCATGGCGACCAGCCACGCTCCCCCGCAGCAGCAGGTGATCGACTACTTCCGTCGCTGGGAGTCGCGCTGGGGCTACGCGCTGCTGCTGGGCGGCACCAAGCACTTCGGCGACTACCCGCCAGGGGCCGGGCGCCTGCCGATGGCCACGGCGGTCAGGCTGATGGCCGACCGGCTCGGCGAGGCGCTGGCGCTGCCGCGCGACGCGCTGGTGCTGGACGCCGGCTGCGGGGAGGGCCCGGTCGCCCTGCACCTGGCCGCCCGGTTCGGGCTGCGGGTCGAAGGGGTCGACCTGCAGCCCGACAGCATCCGGCGGGCGACCCGCCGGGCCGCCCGCGGGCCCGCGCCCGGCCGCACCCGCTTCCAGGTCATGGACTACGCGCGGCTGCGCTTCCCCGACCGGCACTTCGACGGGGTCTACACGATGGAGTCGCTGGTCCACGCCCCGGACAGCGACGCGGCCCTGGCGCAGTTCCGGCGCGTGCTGAAGCCGGGAGGGCGGCTGGCGCTGTTCGAGTACTCGCTGGCCAGGCCCGAGCGGATGACCGCCAGGCAGCGGCGGGTGTTCGGGGTCATCAACCGGGAGGCGGCCATGCCCAGCCTGCCCGGCTTCGTGCACGGCGGCTTCCCGGCGCGGCTGCGGGCGGCGGGGTTCGAGGACGTCGAGGTCGCCGACCTCAGCGAGCGGATGCTGCCGATGCTGCGGCGGCTGGCGCTGCTCGGCTGGGCGCCCTACCAGCTCAGCAGGCTGCTGCGGCAGCAGCAGCGGCTGGTCAACGCCATGGCCGCGGTGGAGGCCTACCGCTACCGGGGCGTGTGGCGCTACAACGCGGTCACCGCGGTCAGGCCGCCGGCCGCAGCAGGTCGGTGACGACCAGGGCGGCGACCAGCGACCCGATCAGCGGGACGGCGAGGGCCAGCGGGAGCGGCGGGGTGGCGGCAGCGGCCAGCACCACCAGCACGGCGGCCGCCGCGTAGCGGGCGGCCGGCCGCTCGCCGAGGTGGCGGTTGACCAGGGTGTGGAGCATGCCGATGGTGGCCAGGTACAGCGCGGTCGGCACGGCGAGCGCCAGCGCCGCGCCACGCGGCTGCAGGCTGGCATGGTGCTGGACGGTCTGCGCGGCGACCTGCAGGCCGGCGCCGACGGCGGCCAGGCAGGCGAACACCAGCAGGTGCCCGTAACCCCAGCGGAAGGCGGAGCCGGCGGACCGGCGCAGCCCCTCCACGGCGGAACGGTCGAAGTAGGACCACCACAGCGCGAAGATCAGCAGCAGCCCGCCGGCGGCGACCGCGACCAGGCCGGCCGACAGGCCGCCGGCGGCGATCGCCGCCTGCACGGTGTTGGTCGCGGCCAGCACCGACTCGCCCAGCACGATGAGGGTGAACAGCCCGTAGCGCTCGGCGATGTGCCCGGGGTGCCAGGCGATCCGCGGGCCGGGGTGCTCGGCCCATATCGGCACCGCCAGCTCGGCCGCGGCCAGCAGCACGAAGCCGGGCGGCGGCCACGGCTGCGGCGCCGCCAGCAGCGCCAGCCAGCCGCTCTGGCAGGCGGTCACGCCGGTGGCGTAGCGCAGCGCCACCCGGCGGCCGGCCGGGTCGTCGTGGGCGACGCGCAGCCACTGCGTCACCATCGCCACGCGCATCAGCACGTAGCCGGCGGTGACGACCGCGAAGTCGCGGGCCTCGAAGGCGGCCGGCACGCCCGCGGCCAGCAGCAGCACCCCCGCGATCTGCAGCAGCGTCAGCAGCCGGTAGGGGACGTCGTCGCTGTCGTAGGCCGAGGCGAACCAGGTGAAGTTCATCCACGCCCACCAGATCGCGAAGAACACGAGCACGTAGCCGAGTACCCCTTCGCCGACGTGGCCGCCGGCGACCGCGTGGTGCAGGCCGGCGGCGGCCTGGGCGACGG
>DASQWY010000358.1:0-2968 GCA_035640005.1 Actinomycetes bacterium | reverse complement strand
ATGGCGACGTCCAGGCCCTCGGGGGCCTTGACGTAGCCGAAGTGGACGTTGAAGCCGTGCGCGAAGAACAGCGCGTCGCCCGGCCGCAGGTTGGGGGCGATGGCGTCGGCGTACAGGCGCCGCTGCACGGTGTCGGGGACCAGCACCATGATGAGGTCGGCCCAGGCGCAGGCTTCGGCCGGGTCGAGCACCTTCAGGCCCGCCGCCTCGGCCTTCGCCCTGCTGCGGGAGCCCTCCTGGAGGCCGACCCGCACCTCGCAGCCGGAGTCCCGCAGGCACAGCGCGTGGGCGTGCCCCTGGGAGCCGTAGCCGAGGACGGCGACCTTGCGGGATTGGACCAGGCCCAGATCGGCATCGTCGTCGTAGTAGACCGTGGCCATGTTGTTGTGATCCTTTCGTTCGCGTCGTCGCTATGCCGACCGTTGCAGCCTGATCGGACGATCGGTAATGCCCTTGCTCCCCCTGGCGAGCCCGACCCTGCCGGTGCGGACCAGCTCGCGGATGCCGTAGGGCTCCAGCATCTCGAGCATCGCCTCGATCTTCCCGGGATTGCCCGTCGCCTCCACCGTGAGCGACTCCGGCGCGACGTCGACCACCCGGGCGCGGAACAGCTCGGCCAGCTCGACCACCTGCTGGCGGTTGGTGCCGTCGGCGCGGACCTTCACCAGGACCAGCTCGCGCTCCACCGAGCGATCGGGCTCCAGCTCCACGATCTTGAGCACGTTGACCAGCTTGTTGAGCTGCTTGACGACCTGCTCGAGCGACTTGGAGGCGCAGTCGACCACGATGGTCATGCGGCTGATGCTCTCGTCCTCGGTCGGGCCGACCGCCAGCGAGTCGATGTTGAAGCCGCGGCGGCTGAACAGCCCGGAGATGCGGGCGAGCACGCCGGGCCGGTTCTCGACCAGCACCGAAAGGGTGTGGGTGCTCATGCTCGCACCTCCCGCCGGGTCGCGGCCGCCTGCTCCTCCGGGGAGAACTCGGGGCCGAGGATGATCTCGTCGTTGGGCCGGCCCGCCGGGATCATGGGGAACACGCCCTCGTGCTGGTCGACCCGGAAGTCCACCACCACCGGCACGTCCTCGGCGCCGAAGGCCTTCTCGAGGGTGGCGTCGACGTCCTCGGCGCGGTCGCAGCGCAGCCCCAGGCCGCCGTACGCCTCGGCCAGCTTGACGTAGTCGGGCCAGTCGAAGCCCAGGTTCACCTCGGAGTAGCGCTCGTCGTAGAACAGCTCCTGCCACTGGCGCACCATACCCAGGTGGCCGTTGTTCAGGATCAGCACCTTGATCGGGATGTTCTCGATGGTGCAGGTGGCCAGCTCCTGGGCGGTCATCTGGAAGGAGCCGTCGCCGTCGATGGCGATCACCAGCTCGTCGGGACGGCCCACCTTGGCGCCCATGGCGGCGGGCACCGCGAAGCCCATCGTGCCGGCGCCGCCGGAGTTGATCCACGAGCGCGGCCTGGAGAACTGGTAGTGCTGCGAGGCGTACATCTGGTGCTGGCCGACGCCGGAGGTCAGCACGGCGTTTCCCGCCGTCAGCGCCGACACCCGGTCGATCACGTACTGCGGCTTGAGCCGGCCGTCCGGGCGCTGGTCGTAGCGGTAGGGGAAGCGGCGCTTCCAGCCGTCGAGGGCCTGCAGCCAGGGGGCGGTGCCGGCCGCGGGCTGCTCGGCCTGCAGCGCCCGGTAGGCGCTCACCAGCTCCTTGATGACCAGGCCGATGTCGCCGACGATGGGCACGTCGGCGGCGCGGTTCTTGCCGATCTCCGCCGGGTCGATGTCGGCGTGGACGATCTTGGCCCTGGGGGCGAACCTGCGCAGGTCGCCGGTCACCCGGTCGTCGAAGCGGGCGGCCAGCGCCACGATCAGGTCGGCCTCCTGCAGGGCCGCTACGGCCGCGTAGTTTCCGTGCATGCCCGGCATGCCCAGCGCCAGCGCGTGGCTGTCCGGGAAGGCGCCGCGGGCCATCAGCGTGGTGGTCACCGGCGCCTGCGCCAGCTCCGCCAGCTCGCGCAGCGCCTCGTGCGCGTTGGCCTTGATCACGCCGCCGCCGACGTACAGCACCGGCCGGCGCGCGTCGCGCAGCAGGGCGGCCGCCTCGCGCACGCGCTTGCCGTGCGGCTTGACGGTCGGCCGGTAGCCCGGCAGGTCGAGCGTCTCCGGCCACGACCACTCGGCGGAGGCCTGGAGCACGTCCTTGGGCACGTCGACCAGCACCGGCCCGGGCCGCCCCGTGGAGGCCACGTGGAACGCCTCGGCGATGGCGCCGGGGATCCGCTCGGGCTCGAGCACCAGCTCGTTGTGCTTGGTGACGGGCAGGGTGATCCCAGTGGTGTCGCACTCCTGGAACGCGTCGGAGCCGATGACCGGCCGCGGGACCTGCCCGGTGATCGCCACCAGCGGTACGGAGTCCATGTAGGCGTCGGAGAGGGCGGTGATCAGGTTGGTCGCGCCGGGACCGCTGGTCGCCATGCAGACCCCGACCTTGCCGGTGGCCCAGGCGTACCCCTCGGCGGCGTGGCCGGCCCCCTGCTCGTGCCGCACGAGCACGTGGCGCACGCTCGACTCGCGCAGCGGGTCGTAGGCGGGCAGGATCGCGCCCCCGGGCAGCCCGAAAACGACCTCGACCTCACATCGCTCCAGGCTGCGGATGAGCGATTGTGCTCCCGTGACCTTCAAGATGACTCCCTGGTGTTGTGGTTCCGGGCAAACAAAAAACCTCCTGCCCAATCGGCATAGGAGGCTCCGCGCGGACCCGGTGGAGATCCGCGCGCTAGGTAATAAGTACGAGGCGCATGTGACAGGGCATTCTGGCTCCTGCGGGGGTCGACGACTCGCTTGGCATGTTACCGGAGGTGTCAAGCTCGACGCTGCCCGGCGAGGGTCGCGGATGCAATACCCTTGCCAAACCTTGCACATACGGTAAGGTTTGGCACATGGATGAGCAGCCACCCCCCAGCGGCCGCG
>DASQWY010000357.1:0-8773 GCA_035640005.1 Actinomycetes bacterium | reverse complement strand
CCCAGCCGCGCCCGCAGCGCCTCGGCGATCTCCATGCCCGGGATGCTACCGGGTCTGAGTTCGCAGTTACCGTCCGTGGTCGGCGGGTATGCGGGGCCAATGACGGCGGTCGTCACCGAATCCTTGGCTGGGCGGTACCAGCTTCGTTGCTGGCTGGCGGCCGGCGGGATGGGCCAGGTCTGGCGGGGGTTCGACGAGGTGCTCCGCCGTCCCGTGGCGGTCAAGCTGCTGCCCGACGGGGCGGCCGGCGACCGCGCCGCCGTCGGCCGCTTCCGGACGGAGGCCCGCCGCGCCGCCGCCGTCTCCCACCCGGGGATCGCCAGCATCTTCGACTACGGCGAGGCCGAGCTGGACGGCGCGGGCGAGCCGACCGCCTACCTGGTGATGGAGCTGGTCGATGGGGAGCCGCTGTCGGCGCTGCTGGCCCGGGAGGGGCGCCTGCCGCTGCGCCGCGCGGTGGACGTCGTGGCGCAGGCGGCGCTGGCGGTCGGCGCGGCCCACCGGGCCGGGCTGGTGCACCGGGACGTGAAGGCGGGCAACCTGCTGGTCCGCGCGGACGGGCTGGTGAAGGTGATCGACTTCGGGATCGCGCAGCGGCTCGGCGAGGACCCCGACGGCCCGCGGGCCGAGACGGTGGTCGGAACGGCCGGCTACCTGTCCCCCGAGCAGGTCGCCGGGAAGCCGGCCACGCCGGCCAGCGACGTGTACGCGCTCGGCGTGGTCGCCTACGAGTGCCTGGCGGGACGGCGGCCGTTCGACGGCGACGACCCGGTGGCGGTGGCCCGCGCCCACCGGCTGCGGCTGCCGCCGCCGCTGCCCATCGACGTGCCCGCGCCGGTGCGGGCCCTGGTCGCGCAGGCGATGGCCAAGGACCCGGCCGCCCGCCCGCCCGACGGCGACGCGTTCGGCCGCCGCCTGCTGGGCCTGCGGGCCGTGGCGGCCTGAGCGCCTGGGCCCTCAGGCCCGCTCGAACACCGGCTTCAGCGCGAAGTACACGTCGCGGTAGCGGCGGTAGGCCTCCTGGTAGGCCTGCTGGCGTTCGGGGTCGGGCCGGTGCTCCTCGGGCTGGTAGGCGACGAACGCCTCCACCGCCTCCGCCACGCTGGCGTGCACGCCCGCCCCCACCGCCGCCAGCACCGCGGCGCCGGTGGCGGTGGTCTCCACGCTGGTCGGCACGCGCACCGGCAGGCCGGTCACGTCCGCCTTGATCTGCCGCCACAGGGGGCCCTTGGCGCCGCCGCCGACGATCGTGAGCCGGCGCACCTCCAGGCCCGCGGCCCGCATCGCCTCCAGGATGTCGCGCAGGGCGAACGCGCTGCCCTCCAGCAGCGCCCGGGTCATGTGCGCCCGGCTGTGGGCCAGGGTGAGCCCGTAGAAGACGCCGCGGGCGGCCCCGTTCCACTCCGGCGCCATGGCCCCCTGCATGCACGGCAGGTACACCAGACCCTCCGCGCCGGGCGGCACGGCCGCCGCCGGCCCGGTCAGCAGCTCGTAGGCGTCGCCGTCGCCGCGGGCCTCCGCGTCCCGCTCCAGCGGCGCGAACTGGTCGCGCCACCAGCGGAGGTTGCCGCCGGAGACGAACCCGGGGTTCTCCAGCAGCCAGCCGTCGGGGTCGGCGTGCGGGTGGCACTCGACCAGCATGGAGGGGTCCTCGCGCGGCTCGGCGGAGGCGGCGCACACCGGCTCGGCGGTGCCGACCACGTCGCACACCTCGCCGGGCGCGTACACGCCGGCGCCGAGGGTGGCCGCCATCTCGTCGCCGCAGCCGACCACCACCACCGTCGCGGGCGACAGGCCGGTCGCCTCCGCGAACGCCGGCGTGACCGGGCCGACCGGCTGGGTGCCGGCGGCCAGCTCGGGCAGCATCGCCGGGTCCAGGCCGGCCGCCTCCAGCACCGGCTCGGACCAGTCGCGGGTGCGCGGGTCGAGCAGGGCGAGCGAGGAGGCGTTGGAGAAGTCGACGGCCAGCACCCCGGCCGCCTCGCGGAGCACGTAGGAGCCGGGCGGCATCAGCTTGGCCGCCGCGGCGAACAGCTCCGGCTGCTGGTCGCGCACCCACAGGGCCTTGAAGGCCGCGTGGGAGGAGTCCAGGTTCGCGCCCACGTGCCGGTAGAAGTCCGCCCGCGAGAGCTTGCCGGCCAGGGCGGCGGCCTGCGCCTCCGCCCGGCGGTCCATCCAGATCATCGCGGGCCGCAGCGGCCGGCCCTGGCCGTCGCAGACGACCATCCCGTCCAGCTGCGAACCGAACGACAGCCCCTTCACCGCCGCCGGCCCCTCCGGCACGCTGCGGAGCAGCCGCGCGATGCTGGCGTGCAGCGCCGCGGTCCACAGCCGAGGGTCCTGCTCGGCCCAGCCCGGGTGGGGGAAGTCGACGTCGTAGGCCTCGTAGGCGGAGGCGACCAGGGTGCCGTCGGCCGCGTACAGCGCCGCGTTGGTCCCCTGGCTGCCGACGTCGCAGCCGATCACGTACGGCCCGGTCAAGGGAGGATGACCATCTTCAGCCCGGCGCCCGAACGGATCGTCTCGAACGCCTCGGCGACCTCGTCCAGCGGGAAGCGGTGGGTGACCACCGCCGCCAGCTGTTCGCGCCGGCGGCCCAGGTAGCCCATGGTGATCCGGTACTGGCGGCGGGTGGCCCCGTAGGCGCCGAGCACGGCCAGCTCCTTGTAGTGGAGCTGGTTCATGTCCAGCGGGCTCACCGGGTCGTGCTTGGGCAGGCCCGCGAAGTAGACGACGCGGGCGCGCTTGGCGGCCATCTCCAGGGCCGCCTGCTGGGCCTGCTTGGACGGCGCCGCCACGCTGACGCGCTCGGCGCCCGCCCCGCCGGTGCGGCCCATCACCTCGGCCACGCCGCCGTCCTCGCCGACCACCCAGGCGTCGTCCACCGACGGGCCGACCGCCTGCAGGGCGATGTCAAGGCGCTGCCGGTTCACGTCGCACAGGAACACCCGGGCGGCGCCGCGGTCGCGCGCCATCACCGCCTGCCAGCAGCCGATCGGGCCGGCGCCGAGGATCACCACGGTGTCGCCCAGGTCGACGTCCAGCACCTCGACGCCGTTGAGGGCGCAGGCGAACGGGTCGGCCACGGTCGCCAGGTCCGACGGCAGGTCGTGCGGCAGCGGGATCAGGTTCTTGACCGCGATCGGCGGCACCGCCGCCAGCTCGGCGTAGGCACCGGGGAAGGGATCGTAGCCGTACAGCAGGTGGTGCTCGCACAGGTTCTGGAAGCCGTCGGCGCACTGCCGGCACTCGCCGCAGGTGAGGATCGAGCCGAGGAACACGCGGTCGCCCTCCTTCACCCCCGGCGGGAGGGCGGCCTGCGGCCCGACCCGCTCGAGGACGCCGACCGGCTCGTGCCCGAGGATCCACGGCGCGGGCGCCCGCGGGTCGCCGTTGAGGAAGGTCCTCGCGTCGGTGCCGCAGATGCCGCACGCCTCCACGCGCAGGACCGCGCCGGCCGCCTCCAGCGCCGGCTCGGCGGTCTCGCGCACCTCCACCGCGCCCAGCGCGGTCATGAACGCTGCCCTCACGACGCCTCCTCTGCCCGCTCGGCGCCGAGCTCCTTGACGGCGTCGTCGGCCCGCCAGCGCTCGCGGATGACCCGGGACAGCGCGCGGGTGATCGCCGCCGGCGACCGGTGCATGAAGATGTTGCGCCCCACCGAGCAGCCGATGGCGCCCGCCTCCATGGCCTGCTCCATCCGCCACAGCAGCTCGTGGTCGTCGAGGCGGGAGCCGCCGGCCAGCACCACCGGCACGCCGCCGGCGGCCTCCACCAGGCGGCGAAAGCCCTCGCCGTCCCCGGGCCAGTTGGTCTTGACGATGTCGGCGCCGAGCTCGGAGCAGAGCCGCACGTTGCGCCGCAGGTACTCGAAGCCGTACTGCTCCTTGAGCTCCTCCACCAGCGCGTAGGTGGTGGGGAACTCCGCCTCGGCGATCAGCGGCATGCCGAGCGCGGCGCACTCCCTGCCGACGCCGGCCAGGATCCCGATCATGCCCGCCTCGGTCGGCCCGCCCAGGGCGGTGAACAGCACCACCGCGTCGGCGCCCAGGCGCAGGGCCTCCTCCACCTGGGCGATCTGGACCACCTGGGGCTGCGCCTCGGCCGGGTTGGCCGACGCCGACAGCAGCAGCGCCAGCGAGGTCGTCGGCGAGAACGCGGGCTCCGCCCGGCCGATCATGCCCTTGGACATCATGATCACGTTGGCCCCGCCCGCGACCGCCTCGGCGGTCCGCGCCTCGATGTCGGCGAGCGGCTCCAGGAAGGTCGGCGAGGTCATCCCGTGGTCGAGGGCGCAGATCACCGACACCCCGGCCGGGTCGATCACCCGCTTGAGCCGCATCGCCTTGCCGGTCACGTGAGCCTCCTTCCGGGGCCCCGCCGGACCACCGAGAACTCGAACGCGTCCGCGAGGTGGAACTCGTGGGAGGACAGCACGGCGGCGCCGTCCTCGGCGTAGTCCACCTGCCAGATGTAGAGCAGCAGCTCGCCACGGGGGACCTCCAGCCGCTCGGCGACCGCGTGGTCGGCCCGCACCGGCCGGAAGGTGGCGACGCCGTGGTGGATGACCACGCCCAGGTCCCGCTCGAGCACGTCGTAGATCGACTGGCGGAACATCGCCTCGACCACCTGCGCGCGGTCGCCGATCAGCCGGCTGGGGAAGATGTCCCGCGACAGCACCACCGGCTTGCCCTCGGCCGTGCGCACCCGCTCGACGACCAGCACGTCCTGGCCCGGCTGCAGCTCCAGGCGGGCCGCCTCGCCGGCCGAGGCCGGCTCGACCCAGTGCCGCCCCCGGGTGATGCCGGCGTGCATCCCGGCCGCGCGGATCGCCTCGGTGACGCCGAAGTTCACGTCCAGGCTGTTGGCCACGCGGGGCCGCTCGGCCACGAAGGTGCCCGAGCCCTGCCGCCGCCGCAGCAGGCCCTCGTCCTCCAGCGCCCGCAGCGCCTCGCGCAGGGTCGCCCGCGACACGCCGAGCTCGGCCGCCAGGTCGGGCTCGGACGGGAGGCGGCCCCCCGCGGGGAACCTCCCCTGGTCGATCCGCTGCCTGAGCTCGTCCTGGACCTCGACCGAACGCAGCCGCGGTCGCGCCCTGGTTCCCCGCTGAGCCGCCTGCATCCCGCCGGCCAGTATATGTCAGACAACTCGGGGAGGGTCAAGGAAGCAAGCCCCGTTGCGCGTCTGCTCGGGAACGCCCCGGCTTGACGCGTTCTTGACCCCCCCTTACCATGCCGGCAGCGCCGAGGTATGTCAGACAACTTCTCGATGCGGGCCGTGGCGGGGGCGAGAGCACAGGGGGTTGGCGGGTGGCTCAGGAGCGACGCAGGGTCGGATCGGTCAGCTACCAGGAGGCCGGGAGCGAGTACTTCGTCAAGCGAAGGCTGCGGCGCCACGCGGCCTTCTGGTCGCTGTGGTCGCTGGGCGTGGCGGCGGTCATCTCCGGCGACTTCTACGGCTGGAACCTGGGGCTGGACGCCGGCGGCTTCGGCGGGCTGCTGATCGCGACGGTGTTCATCGCGATCATGTACTACGGCCTGTGCTTCAGCATCGCCGAGATGTCGCCGGCCCTGCCGCACACCGGCGGCGCCTACTCGTTCGCCCGCTCGGCGATGGGGCCGTGGGGCGGGTTCATCACCGGGCTGGCCGAGAACATGGAGTACGTGATCACCCCGGCGGTGGTCGTGGGGGCCATGGGCTTCCTGATGCACGACATCGTCCAGGGGCTGTTCGACATCGGCACCGAACCGTTCTGGAACAGCCCGGTCACCTGGTGGGCGGTCTTCTACGTGGTGTTCGTGTGGATCAACATCGTGGGGATCGAGGCCACCATGCGGTTCACGGTGGTGATCAACATCCTCGCCCTGGGCATCCTGGCGTTCTTCTTCATCTCGGTGCTGGCGTCGGGCAAGTTCGACGCCAGCCTGTGGACCAACATCAAGCCCGACGGCGGCGCCTCCAGCTTCCTGCCGCACGGCATCGGCGGGATCTTCCCGGCCATCCCATTCGCCATCTGGTTCTTCCTGGCGATCGAGGAGCTGCCGCTGGCGGCGGAGGAGTCCCACGACCCCAAGCGCGACGTGCCGCGCGCCACCGTCTGGGGCCTGACCACGCTGGTGGTGACCGGGGCGCTGACCCTGTTCCTCAACACCGGCGTCGACGGCGGCGCCAACTCGATCGGCACCTCGGCGACGCCGCTGTTCGACGGCTTCAAGGGGGTCTTCGGCGAGGGCACCGCCGCCGAGCTGCTCGCCCTGATCGGGCTGGTCGGGCTGATCGCCAGCTTCTTCACGATCATCTACGCCTACGGCCGCAACACCTACTCGCTGTCGCGCGCCGGCTACTTCCCGAAGTGGCTGTCGGTCACCCACGGGCGGCGCAACACGCCGCACGTCGCGCTGATCGCCGGCGCGGTGATCGGCTACGCGCTGGCCGTGCTGATCTACGAGCTGGGCAAGAGCGGCGGCCACCTGGCCGGGCAGATCGTGGGCGCGCTGCTGTACATGGCGGTGTTCGGCGCGGTCGTCTCCTACTTCATGCAGTGCCTGTCGTTCATCATGCTGCGGCGGCGGCTGCCGCACATCGAGCGGCCGTACCGCAGCCCGGTCGGCCAGTGGGGGGCGGGCATCGCCGGCGCACTGGCGCTCATCTCGCTGATCTCGCTGTACTCCAACACCGACTACCGGCCGGGCGTGTACGGCACGCTGATCTACTTCGTGCTCGGCGTCGTCTACTTCGCGGTCGCCGGCCGGCACCGCCTGGTGCTCTCCCCCGAGGAGGAGTTCGCGCTCACCAGCGGCGAGCACGGCCACCCCGAGACCGAGGGGTACGGCACCACCCACGTCACCGACATCGGCGGGGTCCCCGAGGAGCCGGCTGAGCCCGCGGCCCCGGAACCCATGACCTGAGGCAGGGACCGTCCGCTACCGCGGTCGCACGCTCCGGAAGAACTCGCGGATGTCGGAGACCAGCAGGTCTGGAGCCTGGAGCGAGGCGAAGTGCCCACCGCCGGGATACCGCGACCAGTGGACGATCCTGTTCGACAGCTCCGCCAGCCCACGGATCGCCAGGTCGCCCTGGAAGCTCGCCACGCCCGTGGGAACCGGTGAGGGCGTGGGACGGCGGCCCCACGCTTCCGAGCTGGCCTCCAGGTACAGCCGGGCGGCGGATCCCGCCGTCGCGGTCAGCCAGTAGATCGTCACGTTGGTCAGGATGGCGTCCCGGTCGAGAGGGGCTTGCTTGGTCTGCGTGGGATCCCAGTCCACGAACCATTCCAGGTTCCAGGCGAGCTGACCGGCTGGCGAGTCGTTGAGCGCGTAGGCCAGGGTCTGCGGCCGGGTGGACATCTGCGTGGCGTAGCCGGAGTGGCCGTACCACCACGCCTGGTTCCGCCTGGCCTGTTCCCGCTCCGCCTCCGAGAGCTGGTCCAGCTCGCTGGGGTCGACCGGTGTGGCGGCGTTGGCCAGCGCGTTGACGTGAACGCCGATGACGTGCTCCGAGCCGATCCGGCCGAGCTCTGGGGAGACGATGCTGCCGAAGTCGCCGCCCTGAGCGCCGTAACGACGGTATCCCAGACGCCGCATCAGCTCGGCCCACGCCCGCGCGATACGGTTGACGCCCCAGCCGGTCTGTCGGGTCGGCCCGGAGAAGGCAAAGCCCGGCACCGACGGGGCGACCACGTGGAACGCGTCCGCGGGGTCCCCGCCGTGCGACCGGGGGTCGGTCAAGGGTCCCAGGATGCCCAGGAAGTCGTACACGGTACTCGGCCAGCCGTGCGTGATGACCAGCGGCATGGCGTTCGGCTCGGGCGAGCGTACGTGCAGGAGATGCACGTTCTGGCCGTCGACCTCGGTGGTGAACTGTGGGACCTCGTTGAGGCGGGCCTCCTGTTCCCGCCAGTCGTAGCCGGTGCGCCAGTGCTCGACCGGCTCGATGAGGTAGTCCTTGCTGACCCCGTACGACCACCCGACGCCTGGCAGCTCGTCGGGCCAGCGGGTCCGGGCCAGCCGGCCGCGCAGGTCGTCGAGGTCGGCCTGCGGAATGTGGATGCGGAAGGGCTGGTAGCTGCTCATGCCCTCAAGCATGCACCCGAGCTGGCGATGCTGGTCCGGCCCCGGCACACTCACGCCACGCCCGGACCTGGCATACCTGGAGGCACAGTGACGGAGCGCAACGCTCTGGACGCCGGCGAGCAGCTCGCCCGGCTGAACCGCGAGCTGGTCGAGTGCCGGCGCTGCCCGCGGCTGGTCTCCTGGCGCGAGCAGGTCGCCCGCGAGAAGCGGGCCGCCTTTAGGCACTGGGACTACTGGGGACGGCCGGTCCCCGGCTTCGGCGACCCCGCCGCCCGGCTGCTGATCATCGGCCTGGCCCCCGCCGCCCACGGCGGCAACCGCACCGGGCGGGTCTTCACCGGCGACCGCTCCGGCGACTGGCTGTTCGCCTCCCTGTGGCGCACCGGCTTCGCCAACCAGCCCACCTCGGTCCACCGCGACGACGGCCTGGCCCTGCGCGACTGCTACATCACCGCGCCGGTCAAGTGCGCGCCCCCGGAGAACAAGCCGCTCCCGGAGGAGCGCGCCAACTGCGCGCCCTGGCTGGAACGGGAGCTGGCGCTGCTGGGCGGCGTCCGCGTGGTGGTGGCGCTCGGCAGCTTCGCCTGGGACACGGCCCTGCGCCACCTCGGCCCGGTCCGGCCCAAGCCCCGCTTCGGCCACGGCGCCGAGGCGGCACTGCCACAGGATCGGGTGCTGCTCGGTTCGTACCACGTGAGCCA
>DASQWY010000356.1:0-6173 GCA_035640005.1 Actinomycetes bacterium | reverse complement strand
CAAGGCAGCCGCCAAGGCTCCCGCCAGGGAGGCGCCCGCCGCCGCCACCGCCCCGGCGCCGGTCACGCCGATCGGGGTGGCCCGCCACCCCGAGTCCGCCGGGACGGCCTGGTTCGCCACCGCGGCCGAGGAGGCCACCCTGGCGGCCGGCACCGGCACCGAGGGCGGCAAGCAGACCCCGACCGTGAGCGCCGCCGCCGCGGCGGCCAAGCTCAACGCCAGGACCCTCCCGTCCGCCGCCCAGCAGCCCCAGCAGCGGCGGCGCTTCTGGGAGCGGCTCCCGGTCCTGCTCGGCCATGCCGTCTACCTGCTGCGCACGCGGCGGCGGGTGCAGCTGGCGGCGCTCGGCGCCCTGATCCTGGTCGCCTTCCTGGGGGCCTTCGCCCTGGCCACCCAGGGCCGCCACGACCTGACCGGGCCGAGCACGCCGGCCCTGACCACCGCCTCGCTGCCGGTGCTCGGCAGCAGCCTCGGCCAGCTGCCGAGCACCACCAAGGGGGGCCCGACCACCGCCCCGCCGACCACCAGGTCGAGCGGGTTCGCGGGCGTCACCAGCCCGGTGGCCAAGACGACCACGTCCACCACCCGCCCGTCGACGACCGCCCGCGCGACCACCACCACCCGCGCCACCACGACCACGACCACCACCACCACGACCACCACCACCTTGCCGCCCACGACCTAGCGGGGCTTCAGCACGGCGGTGACCCTGCGGACGCCCGCTCCGACGGACGCTTCCTTGACGATCTTGAACTCGCCCCGGATCTCGCCGGTCCTGCGGACGTGCGGCCCGCCGCAGATCTCGCGAGAGACGACCCTGCCGCCAGGGTCGGCGATCGTGTAGACGGTCACGACGTCGCCGTACCTGTGGCCGAACTCGGCCAGCGCCCCGGTCTCGAGTGCCGCGCGAAGTGGGAGCTGCTCCGAGCGCACCTCGAGGTCGCGGCCCAGCGCGTCGTTGACGAGCTCCTCGACCCGCTGCTTCTCGTCGTCGGTGAGCTTCGCCGGATGCGAGAAGTCGAACCGCATCCGCTCCGCGGTGATGTTCGACCCGCGCTGGTGGACGTGCTCGCCGAGCACCCTCCTGAGCGCCGCCTGCGTCAGGTGGGTGACCGTGTGGAACCAGACCGCCTCGGGCGAACGGTCCCCGAGGCCACCCTTGAAGGTGCCCGCCGCGGCGGTGCGGGAACGCTGCTTCTGCTCCTCCATCCGCGCCCCGAACTCCTCGGTGAAGGCAGGGCTGAGCGTGCCCCCGCCCTGGCGGACGAGGTCGACGGTCAGCTCCACCGGGAAGCCGTGGGTGTCGTACAGGGAGAAGGCGTCCGCGCCGCTGAGCTCCCGCCTGCTGGCGAGCAGCCTGGTCAGCTTCCTGAGCCCACGGTCGAGCGTCACGCCGAAGCGCTCCTCCTCGAGCGCCAGTTGGCTGGTGACGTGCTGCCGCTGCTCGCGGAGCTCCGGATAGGCGTCCCCGCAGAGCTCGACCACCTGCTCCGCGGCCTCGGCGCAGAAGGGGCCGGGGAGCCCGATGGACCGGCCGTAGCGGACCGCCCGCCGGATCAGCCTGCGCAGGACGTAGCCGCGGTGCACGTTGCCGGCGCTGACGCCGTCCGCGGCGATGACCGTCGCGGCCCTGAGGTGGTCGGCGACGATCCGGAAGCTCCGCCGGTCGCTCTGGTAGGGTCGCCCGCTCGCCCGCTCGAGCCACGCGATCAGCGGGCGGAACGCTTCCGTCTCGTAGACCGAGTCGGCTCCCAGCAGCACCTGGGCGAGGCGCTCGAGGCCCATGCCGGTGTCGACGTTGCGCTGGGCGAGCGGGGCGAAGGTACCGTCCGCCCGGCGATCGAACTGGAGGAACACGTCGTTGCCGATCTCGACGAACCGGCCGCAGCCGCAGGCGGGATGGCAGACCGGGCCGAACCGGTCGTCGTGCTCCCTGCCGGTGTCGATGAACATCTCGGCATCCGGGCCGCAGGGCCCGGTCTCGCCCACCGGCCCCCACCAGTTCTCCCGCTTGCCGTAGGCGAACAGCCGACCCGACTGCCAGCCTTCTCGGGGATCACCCTCGGCGGCGTCGACGCCCGCCCCCCGGAACAGCTGCTGCCATCGCGCCCGCGCCGCCTCGTCGCGGGGGGCGTCGCCGTCACCCGCGAAGAAGGTGACGTACAGGCGGCCCGGCTGGATCCGGAAGCCCTCGTCGCTGGTCAGCAGCTCGAACGACAGCTCGATCGCCCGCTCCTTGAAGTAGTCGCCGAGCGACCAGCGCCCCAGCATCTCGAGGAAGGTCAGGTGGGTCGCGTCGCCGACCTCGTCGATGTCGTCGGTGCGGACGCACTTCTGGACGTCCACCAGCCGCCGCCCGCTCGGGTGCGGCTGGCCGAGGAAGTAGGGCACCAGCGGCTGCATGCCCGCGCTGGTGAACAGCGTCGTCGGATCGTTCACCGGGACCACCGGCGCCGACGCGATCACCGCATGACCGCGCGCTTCGAAGAAGCGGAGAAAGCGTGCCCTGATCTCCGACACGTCCAACGGTTCCAACGGTGCCCTCCTCTCCGCGGGAACGACTCGCACAAAAAGAGGGCGACCCCATCGAGTCGCCCCTGCCGGTGGGAGTCGCGCCGCCCGCTAGCCTGCGCGCCCTCCCAGCAAGGGCAGGACGGCCGCCGCGCCAGCGCGCGCGGGCACGGCCGTGCTCGCGGCAAGGCGCGGGCTGGGGACGCTGGTCCTGGCGCGGTGCTTCATGGAACCGATGATAGCGCGGCGCACACCGGACGCTGGGGGGCGCAAGGTTCGCGGAACAGGCCGAGCGGGTACCCACAGGACATGAGCACCGAGCGGTACGAGCCGGGGGCGGGCCGCGGCGCGGGCGTCGACCACCCCACCGTCCCCCTCGGCCAGCCCGACGAGGGCCGGCCGCGTGGCCGGCGCCGGCGCCTGCCGCGCCTGCCCGGCCGGGCGCTGGCGGCGCTGGTGGTGCTGGCGGTCCTGCTGCTGGCCGCCTCCCGCCTGACCGACCTGCGCCTGTGGCCGTCGCTGCCGAACCCGCTGGCGCCCCGCCGGGTCGACCGCAGCCAGCCGGTGCTGCTCAAGCAGATGGTCGACCTCAAGGTCTACAAGGCCGCCTCCGGCAACTTCCAGGAGATCATCGACCTGGAGAAGGGCACCAAGCTGGTGCCGCTGTTCCTGCGCGGCGAGCGGACCCTGTTCGTGGCCGCCGGCAGCGTCGACGCCGAGGTCGACTTCTCCGGCATCGACAAGGGCGCCATCAAGGTGTCGCCGGACGGCCGCTCGGCGTCGATCACCCTGCCGCACGCCCGGCTCACGCCCGCCCGCATCGACCCGGACCGGAGCTACGTCGCCTCCAGGCAGCGCGGCGTGCTCGACCGGCTCGGCTCGGTGCTCAGCGACAACCCCACCAGCGAGCGGGAGCTGTACCAGCTCGCCTCGCAGCGGCTGGAGGCCGCCGCCGCCGCCAGCGGCCTGGTGGAGCGGGCCGAGCAGAACACCCGGACGATGCTTGTGAGCATGCTCCGGTCGCTCGGCTACCGGGACGTCACGGTGACGTTCCAGAACCCTCCGTCGTGACCGCCTGCTGGCGCTGGCGCAGCCGGCGGCGGACGGCGGCGCTCGCCGCGATCAGCGCCTGCCGCCTGGCCCTGGTGAAGTAGTCGCCGGCCACCAGCAGGCCGGCCGTCCAGGCCCGCGCGTCGTCCGGGACCACCTGACCTCGGAGCACGCCGCCTCCTTCCGTCCCCCTCGGTTCGGCTCACCTTGCCAGCTCGGAGGCCCGGTCGACAAGCCCGGCGCCGAGCAGCTGGGCCATCGCCCGCATCACGTTCAGGTCGGTCTCGTCGAAGGCGGCCGGCTCGGGCGCGTCCACGGTCAGCATCCCGAAGTTCCGCTCGCCGCAGAACACCGCCACGCTGATGAACGCCCGGTAGGTCGCGCCCGGGCGCGCCTCGGCGCCGCGCGGCAGCGGCTCGGCGCGGACGTCGTCGACCAGCAGCCAGTCGTGGAAGCGGACCAGCAGCAGCGCCTCCTGGCCGCGGCGGTCCTCCGGGTCGTCGGTGAACACCGTGGTCGGCGGGTCGCCCCTGCCGAACCAGGCCGCCGCCCGCATCACCCCGTCGTGCAGCTCGAAGAAGGTGGCCCTGGCCCGCTCGCCGTCGCAGAGGTTGGCGGCGGCCTCGACGATCAGCTGCTTCAGCTGGCCGCGCAGCGACTCCTGCTCCAGCCCGGCGCCGGCCTGGTGGACCCGGCCGACCGCCTCGGCGATCGGGGTGACCACGTCGCCGACCACCAGCCGCAGCTTGGCGTCCGCCTCGATGGCCAGCAGCTCCACCGACCTGGTCTCGGCCTCCTGGCGCAGCTCGCGGCGGGACTTGATCCACAGCGGCACGCCGACCGCCACCGCGCCGGCCAGCACCAGCGCCCAGCCGCCGGGGCCGGGCGGCCGTTCGCGCAGGGTGGCGGCCAGGTAGCCGAGGGCGACCGCGACCGCCTCGGCCAGCAGGTAGGTGCGAAGCCGGCTCCGCGGCGCTGGCGGGGCCGGCTCCTCCACCGGTGGGGCGGCGCTGCCGGGCATGACGCGGAAGTATCCCAGACCGGCGCGACCGACCGCGCTCAGGCGGGGCTCACTCCACCCGCCGCAGCCAGATCTCCCGCCAGAACTCGTAGATGCCGCGCGGGCAGTTCTGGTGCCAGTCGGCGGCGCAGACCACGCCGTCCAGCACGATGCAGTCGCCGGGGATGTTGATCATCCGGCCGGTCTTCTCGTCGATCAGCCGGTTGACCCGGCGCAGCACCCGCGCCCGCTGGCCGCAGTAGCGCAGCCCCTCCACGTCGAAGCGCAGGCCGCGGTTGTGGCCGCCCTGGTCGAGCGTCTGGAAGATCTCCTGCCTGGACTTGACCTCGACCAGCTCGCCCGGCTGCAGGTCCAGCAGTTGCTTGGGGGTCTTCTTGTCGTGCGCCCCGTCGACGAACGGGTAGCTGGCGCCGCCGTGGATGCGCAGCGGGCGGGGCAGGCGCCGGCTGGCCTTCTGGTACTTGTTGAACAGCAGGGCGAGCACGCCGCGCACGGTCTGCCACAGGCCGGCGTTGCCCGACAGCACGTCCCGCACGTACGGCCGCGGGTCCCAGGCGCGGATGTGGGTGGTCCAGGCGCGCGGCAGCTCGGTCGCCTGGCAGGAGAAGCGCTCCTGGCCGTCCTCGAACGGCTCGGCGCGGGTCGCCTCCCGCAGGGCGGCGAGCGTGCACGGCGGCGGGCCGCCGCCCGGCGCCTCGGCAGCCAGGGCCTCGGCGACCGGGGCCGGGGCGGGCGCCTGGCCGTTGGAGGACGGCGCGCCCGGCTCCACGCGCCTCAGCCAGGCATGCTTCCAGTACAGCAGGCAGCCGGCCTGGCAGCCGCCGTGGGCCTGGCCGTCGCAGCGCAGCCCCTCCAGGTGCACGGTCCGCTCCATGCGGTAGTTGCCGCTGTGCTTGACCTGGTCGCAGACCTTGGAGGCCACCTTGCCCACCCGGAAGCGCCTGCCGGCGTACTGCAGCATCTCGGGCATGAACGGCAGCGCCTCCAGCCTGCCCCGCTCGTCGAGGGTGGCGAGGATCTCCTGCTCGCTCAGCACCTCGACCAGCTCGCCGTTGCGCAGGTCGAGGTCGTCGGCCTCGGCGGGCCGGGCCGTGCGGGTGCCGTCCGTCTGCATCGTGGCATCGTCCCTTTGACGTAGGGCCTTCCGCCGCACCATAGGCGCTGGCGACGGCCCCGTACACGTGCCAGGCGTCGTAGCTGCGGCTCCGCCAGCTGCACCAGCCGCCCTCCCCGCTTACGAGCGGCTTACGAGCTTGGGAGCACAGTGGAGGCGCCTGACCGGACGTTGAGGAGGATTGATCCCGATGATGTTCTACGGGCACGGCTTCGGCCCCGGCTACGGTCCGTGGAGCTGGCTGTACGCCGTCATCCCCGCGGTCGGCTTCGCCCTGCTGGTCGCGCTGGTCGTCGCCGCCGTGGTGCTGCTGCTGCGCCGCCCGCCGGCCGTCCCGGGCGCCGGCGGCCGCCAGTGGGCGGGCCCGCCCTGGGCCGGTCCCCGGCCCGACGCGGCGCTCGACATCGCCAGGGCCCGCTACGCGCGCGGCGAGCTGTCCCGCGAGGAGTACCTGCGCATCGCCCAGGACCTCGGCGC
>DASQWY010000355.1:0-3811 GCA_035640005.1 Actinomycetes bacterium | reverse complement strand
CGCCCCCTGGTCGTGCAGGGACGGGGCCTCCAGCTGCGGCGCCGGCCAGCGGCCGAGCAGGCCGCCGGGCAGGGTGACGCGCACGTCGGTCCCGTCGCTGCCCTGGATGTGGATGTTGCCGTGCAGCAGCTCCACGATCTTGCGGCAGATGGCCAGGCCCATGCCGGTCCCGGCGGCGGTCGACGGCCCGTCCAGCCGCTCGAACACACCGAAGACCCGTTCGCGGTGCTCCGGCGGGATGCCGCGGCCGTCGTCGCGGACCGACAGCTCCAGCGACCCGTCCAGCAGCTCCCTGCCCTCGACGGTCACCTCCAGGTCGGGCCGGCCGCCGTGCCTGACGGCGTTCTCGATCAGGTTGGTGAACAGCTGCCGGAAGCCGACCGGGTCGGCGACCACCACCGGCAGCCGCCTGACGTGGAAGCCGGCCGACGGGTAGGCCGCGCGGACCTCCTCGACGATCGCGCCGACCAGCTCGCCGAGGTCGACGTCGGTGACCTCGCTGGCGGCGCGGCCGACCCGCGACAGATCGATCAGGTCGTGGATCAGCCGCTGCATGTAGAGGGTGCAGTCGGTCATGCGCTCCAGGTAGCGGCCGCCCTCGCGGCCGAGCACGTCGCCGTAGTCGATGCGCAGGTACTCGAGGTAGCCGAGCAGCGACACCATCGGGCTCTTGAGGTCGTGGGAGGCGCTGTAGACCAGCGTCTCCAGCTCGGCGTTGGTCCGTTCCAGCTCCCGCGAGGTGGCGGCCAGCGCGTCCTCCGCCCGCTTGCGCTCGGTGATGTCGCGGATCACCCCGGAGAACGCCGGCCCGTCGGGCGACTCCCACACCCCGATCGACAGCTCCACCGGGAACTCGGTGCCGTCGCGGCGCAGCCCCACCAGCTCCACCACGGTCCCGGCCAGCTTGGAGTGGCCGGTGCGGCGCACCCGGGCCAGTCCCTCGGTGTGCAGGCCTCGGAACCGCTCGGGCATGATCACCGTCAGCGGCCGGCCCACCACCTCCTCGGCGCGCCAGCCGAACATCCGCTCCGCGCCGTGGTTCCACGACCGCAGCAGGCCGTTGCCGTCGGCGGAGACGATCGCGTCGGTGGCCGCGTCGGTCACCCCGCGGAAGCGCTCCTCCGACACCCGCAGCGCCTCCTCGGCCCGCTTGCGCTCGGTGGCGTCGCGGAGCACCCCGGAGAAGGCGGGGCCGTCGGGCGAGTCCCACACCCCGATCGACAGCTCCACCGGGAACTCGGTGCCGTCGCGGCGCAATCCCACCAGCTCCACCACGCTGCCGGCCAGCTTGGAGTGGCCGGTGCGGCGCACCCGCGCCAGCCCCTCGGAGTGCAGCGCCCGGAACCGCTCGGGCATGATCAGCGCCAGCGGCCGGCCCACCACCTCCTCGGCGCGCCAGCCGAACATCCGCTCGGCCCCGCGGTTCCAGGAGCGCAGCAGCCCTTCCCCGTCGGCGGAGACGATCGCGTCGGTGGCCGCGTCGGTCACCCCGCGGAAGCGCTCCTCCGACACCCGCAGCGCCTCCTCCGCCCGCTTGCGCTCCACCAGCGGGCCGAGCTGGCCGACCACCCGCTCGATCCGCTCCAGGCGGCCCGGCTCGCCGGCACGGTCCTGGGTGACGAAGAACTCGAGGACGGCGACCAGGCCGGACTCGCTCTGGATGGGGACGGCCATGGCCTCGCGGACGCCGGCCCGCACGGCCATGCCGGAGCGGTCGAACTCGTCGGCGGCCACGTCGCGCAGGTGCTGGGGCTGGCCGGTGGCCCAGGCCAGGCCGGGCAGCCCGGCGCCGCGCGGGTAGCTGACCCGCTCGCTGGCCAGCCGCAGGCGCTGGAACCCGTACCAGCTCGAGTACCAGGCCGAGGCGCAGACCAGCGTGTCGCCGGCGGGCACCCATGCCTGGCCCATACCGCAGCGGGTGAAGTGGCAGATGGTCTGCACGGCGGCGGCCAGCACCGCCTCGCTGTCCTCGGCCTCGCCGATCAGCCGCAGCAGGTACTCGAAGAAGCGGCGCTCCTGCTCGGCCCTGGCCGCCTGGGTGAGGTCGCGGATCATGGCGATCGCCAGCCGCGGCCGCCCGCGGCTGTCGCGCACCGGCGACAGGTCCCAGGTCGCCCACACCAGCTCCTGGCCGCGGACGCCGACGGTGCGCTTGTCGACCTGGTGGCGTTCGGAGCCGTGCTGGAAGATCGCGCCGAGCGCCGTGCGGGTCAGCTCGGCGTCCGGCGGGTAGGTCAGCGAGGTGATCCAGCGCCCCCGCAGGCCGCCGTCGCCGGCGTCCAGCAGCGCCTCCAGGTGCCGGTTCGCGGCCACGATGCGGCCGGTCGGGTCCAGCACGCAGGCCGGCGACGCCGCCTGCTCGACGATCGTGGTCGGCCGCGTGTCAGGCGCCTGGCTCCGCCCTCGGCCGTTCCTGGTACGCCTGCTCCCCCACATCCGCGCCCTCCCCGCCCTCCGGACCGTCCGAGGGGGTCCCCAGCAACCCTCGGAATCCGGACATCGACCGTTGGGCGCTTCTTATACACCAAGCGGTCAAGCGCATGGTAACCGGCGACCATAGCCTTCGCCGCCTGCCCGCCGAACCGGTTGCAACGGGCGAACCGTGGCTGCCGAGGGGGGCCGCTTCCAGGCAGGATATGCGGCGGATCACTACCGCGGGAGGTGAGCAGCGCGACCGAGACGGCTGACCTTGTCCGGGCCGCCTCCCAGGGCGACTCGCGAGCCTGGGAGGAGCTGGTCGAGCAGTTCACCGGGCTGCTGTGGTCGATCGCCCGCGGCTACGACCTCGACCGCGCGGCCGCGGCGGACGTGGTGCAGACCGCCTGGTTCCGGCTGGTGGAGCACCTGGGGCGGCTGGAGCGGCCGGAGCGCGTCGGCGCCTGGCTGGCCACCACCGTGCGGCGCGAGAGCCTGCGGGTGGTCAAGGCCGGCCGCCGGGAGGTCGCCGCCGACGACAGCGCCTTCGAGCAGCCGGCGGGCGAGGGCTTCTCGCCGGAGGCGGCCACCCTCGCCCAGGAGGAGCTGCGCCTGGTGTGGGCGGCGTTCCAGGACCTGCCGGAGCGCTGCCGGCGGCTGCTGCGCGCGCTGATGGCCAGCCCGCCCCCGGCCTACACCGAGGTCGCGGCGGCGTTCGAGATCCCGGTCGGCAGCATCGGCCCGACCCGCGGGCGCTGCCTCGACCTGCTCCGGCGACGCCTGAGCGGCCCGGACGGCGGCCCGCTCAGGGCCCCGGCGTGAACGCGGTCGAGGTCGTCGTCCCCGGCAGGGTCGAGGTGGTGGTGTCCGCCCCCGACGTGGACGTGGGCGGTTCGGTGGTGCTGGTCGGCGGGAGCGTGCTGCTGGTGGTCGGCGCCAGGGTGGTGGTGGTCGGCGGCGCGGTGGTCGGCGCGGGCGCCCGCGGCCGGCGCGCGGGCCGGACGGTGGTCGGCGTGACGGCCTCCACCGCCTTGTGGACCGCCTTCCTGGCGGGGTGGGTGGTCGCCTGCACCGCCGAGGTCCCGGGGGCGGACGGGGTCTGGCCGGAGGCGGTCAGCAGGCCGAGCGCGCTGCCGCCACCAGCCCCGAGCACCACCGCCACGGCCAGCGTCGCCAACCGCCGGTCCACGCTGAATCGCACCAAACCCCCCGGGTGCGCGACCTACCCCGATGATAAGCCGATCGGGTGGCGAAGGGGCCTCCTTGATTTCGGGACGCCGGCCTACGGCTGATGCGAGCCGTGCGGCTTCGGCGGCTTGCCGGCGTGGCCGTTGCCGCTCCCGTTGCCCTGGCCGCTCCCGCTGCCGCTCCCGGCGCCGTTGCCCTGGCCCTGGCC
>DASQWY010000354.1:0-8026 GCA_035640005.1 Actinomycetes bacterium | reverse complement strand
GGCGGGCCGAGGCCACCCCGCCTCGATCGTCGCCGACCTGGCCGCCGGCCCGCTGGCTGCGCACGGCCTGCCAACCGGCTGGGGCAACGCCAGGCGTCCACCAGGTGGTCGGCCGCCTCGGTGACTCGATGGCTACGCCATGTCCGCCGCGAGGCCGGCGAGCGCTTCAAGGTTGCCTGCGGCTGCCAGCCGCCACGGTAGTTCTGGTCCTCACCAAGCAGTACAACCACAGGCCAATCTCCTGTGAGGTCTGCGGCCAGCACCTCCAATCCCAGGACGCCGGCCACAGCAGCAAGGTGGAGAGCACTGGGGAACGGTGCAGGGCCTTTCAAGGTTGAGGGTTCTGCGGGCGTGAGGGTTAGGCGGCGGCGTGGAAGCGGACGCGGGCCTGATCGGCCAGGGCGGCAACCCGCTCGGGCCCCAGTACCGCCGGAAGCTGACGGAGCATGCTTGGTAGACGCCGGGCCGGCACCACCGGCACGCCATTCATGACCACCTTGCCCCATGGGACCTGGGCGCCGTGGACGACCATGATCGGCACCACCGCCACGCCCGGGTCGGGAAGGATCTGGGCGGCTTGGTCGGCCTCGAATTCCACCGCGCGGAGCGTGGGGGCGAGTGGGTAGCGGCCATGCCACAGCCGCCCGGATGGGTCGAGCTGGAGCCGGCCGCGATACTGCTTGGAGTCGATCACGAACAGCCCACCGGGACCGATGGCCAGATGATCTATGTTGGCCCGGCTGCCGGGAATGGCCAGGTCGTGCAGGACCACCCACCCGTGCCGCTCCAATTGGGAGAGCAGCCGGGCGGTGCGTCGCTCCCCCGCCGCCCCCCGCCGCCAGGCGACGGCGTCCGGGCTGGGTCGGAACCGCAGCGCCCAGCCGGCCGCTACGGCCGCCAGCCCGCCGACCACCAGGCTGAGCCGGGGCGCCAGCAGGCTGCCAAGGACTCCCCCACCGGCACCCATGCCAAGGATGGCGGCCATCCGCCAGGGTAGGGACCGCGTCCAGGCGGCCAATTCGGCCGCCCGGGTCCGCTGCCAGCTCGCCTGGGCGGAGCCGCCCGGCCGGCCGACAGTGGCCTGCACCCGCACCGCCACCACCGGCTGATCCGCGCCGGTGCCGGCCAGCAGCTCGTCGGGGTCGTCGCCGAGGTGGGCAAGGATGGCCTGCAGGTCGGCCTGGCTGAGCGGCCGCACCGACCCGCTCGGCCGGTCGTCGTCGTCGAAGGGGAACCGGTGGGGGGTGGGGCTGGCCATGGAGGCCTCCTTCCAGTGGCGTGGCTAACCGGCGGCCCGCTCCGGACCTCGGCGGCTAGGGGGCTGCTGGCGGGCTCGCACCGGACTCTGGCGCTCGATGGTGGGCTGGTGATGGCGCTCGGCGAAGCTCCTCAGAGGTGCTCGCTGAAATTCCCCACCCGGAGCGGCGGGTAGCGTAGCTGATCAGCGTGGCTGGATGGCGGTCACCTCCTGGCTGGTGCTGGGATGCGGCCGGGCGGCCTGGGGCGTGACCAGCAGCGCGACCACGGCGATGGGCCTGCCGCAGTGCGGGCAGCCTTGGAGGGCCACCGGTGGCGGCTCGAGTGGCGAGTGGTCGGCCAGCGTGGTGGCTGGTTGGGAGCGCTGGCGACGCCGCCAGGCGGCCTGTCGGCAGCTGGTGGAGCAGTAGCGCTGCCGTGGCTGGCGTGGTGAGGGCGCGAACGGGGCCTGGCAGACCGGGCAGACGCGCTGGCCGGCCGTGGTCGCTGGTCGGCTGGTGTGGTCATGAGGCACGGTGGGCCACCCCCTGCCGGAGGGCTTCGGCGTGGGCCTGGTGGGCGCGCAGCCGGTAGGAGGGGCCGTCGATGCCGACCACGGCGGCGCGGTGCAGCAGCCGGTCGAGCATGGCCGCGGCGACGGTGGCGTCGCCGAAGGCCGAGGCCCAGTCGGCGATGCCGACGTTGGTGGTCAGGACCGTGGAGGACTTCAAGTAGCGCTGGTTGATGACCTGGAACAGCGCGGCGGCGCCGTCGCCGGGCAGGGGCAGATACCCGAGCTCGTCGATGACCAGCAGCCGGGGGCCGGCGTAGAAGCGCATGCAAGTGGCCCAGCGGCCTTCCAGGGCGGCCTTGTGGCAGCGGGCGGCCAGCTCGGCGGCGGTGGTGAAGTAAACCCGGTGGCCGGCCTCGACCGCAGCGCGGGCCAGGCCGATGGCCAGCATCGTCTTGCCGACGCCGGGCGGGCCAACCAGCAGCACGTTGCTGGCGTCGTCGAGGAACCGCAACGTGGCCAGGTCGCGGATGAGGGCTTCGTCGACGCCGGGTTGGGCGGCGAAGTCGAAGTCCGCCAGCGTCCACGGCTGCGGCAGGCAGGCGAAGCGGAGCCGGCTGGCGAGCCGGCGCGCCTCGGTCGCCTCGACCTCAAGCTCAAGCAGCCGCTCCAACGCGGCGGTCAACGACAGCTGCTCGGCGCGGGCCTGGTCGAGCACGCGGGGCAGCGCCTCGGCGGCGTCGTTGAGCTTGAGGTAGTGCAGGTGGGCGCGGAGCTGCTGGTAGCGGCGCGCCTCGCTCATCGCCGGCGGGGCGGGTGCGGGGCGGCTGGTCATGAGGTCGGCTCCTGGTCAGGCTCGAGCGGCCCGGCGGCGGTGGCGGGCCGACCCTCGAGCGTGGCGGCGGCGTGGGCGTAGGCGGCCAGGTCGACGGTGACGTGCTCGGCGGCCGAGCCATGGCGGTCGCGGCCGCGGAGCCGGGTCGCCTCGGCCAGGGCCGCCGCCGAGGGTGGGCGGCGGGTCTTGCGCTGGCAAGCCGACCGGTCGCTGAACCGCGCCAGCACCAGGTGCTCGAGCGCGGCCACGTGGGCGGGGTCACGGACGACGGCGCCGGCGCCGTCGGTGGCGCGCTGGTGGCGCGCGACGACCTGGCCGGCGGTGGTGCGCAGCTCGAGCGTTCGCGCGCCCAGCCGGGCACCGACGGTGACGCTCGCGCCGGTCAGGCCGGGTGGGACCGAGTAGTGGTTGCCGCGGAAGCAGACCAGCGCCTGCGCGCTCACCCGCCGGGTGACCTCCAAGGTGGCGGGGTAGGGCTCGGGCGGGGCCGGCCGCAGCGGCTCGGCGGCGGCCAGCGCGCCGACGCTGGTCCGCTCGCCGTCGCGGGTGCGGCGGCGCTCGTCCAGCCGCACGCACAGCCGGTCCAGGCTCGCCTGGGCCTCGGCAACGCTGACCTCGTCGGCGAGGGTGCGCCACCAGCGCTGCGCCGCGGCGTGGTTGGCCTTCTCCACCACGCCCTTGCGGTTGCCGTGCCGGGCGGGGCATACCTCGACCGCGACGCCGTAGTGCTTGGCGACGCCGGCGAACGACGCGGTGAGCCGGCCGCTGGCGGGCTGGCAGACCGCGGCCATGCGGTCAAACCGCCAGCGTCGCGAGAGCCCACCCAGCCGGCGGACCACCCGGTCCAGCCCGTCGACCAGGTGCGCCTGGTCGGTGGCCTCCAGCAGCACCCCGCGCCACTTGCCCGAGCAGGCCAGCGCCCCTACCAGCAGGTGCACCGTCCGGCCCCAGCCCCACCCGGCAGGCGGGTCGGGCAGCTCCAGCCAGTCCCACTGCGTCTCCTCACCGGGCGGGTGGGCGATCACGGCATGGGCGCGTCCCATGGACGCCTGGCACGGCTCGCAGTGCGGCCGCAGCCGGCGGGCGCGCAGCGCCCGGGTGAACGACGGGTACGACGCCGGGTAGCCCAACTCGCGCACCTCGTCGAACAACGTCGTGGCCCACAGGTGCGGGTCGCCCTCCAGCCGCAGCCGGCAGTAGTCGGCGAACGGCTCGAACGGATCCGGGGTTCGGCGGGCCCGCGCCCCGGGGGTGCGCTCCCCGCGAAGGTAGGCCCGGATCGTCTTGCGGTCACGGCCCAGGTGCCGGGCGATCGCCGAGATCGTCCAGCCCTGGCCGCGCAGCGCATGCGCTTGCACGTCTTCCTCCCACGTGAGCATCCAGTGGGCTCCTCGAGTCTGGTCCGGCCACGACCCGAGGAGCTTCCGTCAGCGGGTGCTCAGGTGGGGAATTTCGTTGATCAGCTCTGGGGACTCCGTCTGATCACCAACACCGCGGCTGGGTGGCGGCCGAATGCGCGCGGACCAACCAGACCGGGGAGCCGTTCGCGGCCGAGTACCGCGTGCGCCGCCCTGACGGCCAGGTCCGCTGGGTCCGCGACGAGGCGGTGCTGGTCCGCAGCGGTGATGGTCGTTCGCTGTGCTGGCAGGGGATCCTGACCGACCTGACCGCATCGCACCTGACGGCCGATCGGCTGGCGGAGGCGCTGGAGCGCAAGCAGCAGGCCGCCCAGCAACTGGCCGACGCCCTGGACCGCGAACGGGCGGCGGCCGAGCAGCTGCGGGCGGTGGATGCGATGAAAACGACGTTCCTGCAGGCGGTTTCCCACGACCTGCGCACGCCGCTGACCACCATCCTTGGCATCGCGCTGACCCTGGACCGCCACGCCGCCGGCCTGCCGGCAGGCGACGTTGCCGACCTGCTGCACCGGCTGTCCGGCAACGCCCGCAGGCTGGATGGGCTGCTTGGGGACCTGCTGGACCTGGACCGGCTGGCCCGCGGCGCCCTCACCCCCCACCGGCAGGTGGTCGACCTGGGTACGCTGGTCTGCCGCGTGGTCGAGGATGCCGGCGTGGACGACGAGCACCCGCTGGTGGTGGATGCGCCGCCGCTGCGGCTGGCGGCTGACGCCCCGAAGGTGGAACGGATCGTCGAGAACCTCCTGGTGAATGCGGCCAAGCACACCGCGGCGGGTACCACCATTTGGGTTCGCCTGCAGCCCCAACCCGACGGGGCGGTGCTGCTGTTGGTTGAGGATGAGGGACCTGGCGTCCCCGCGGAGCTTCACGAGCGGGTCTTCCAGCCGTTCCAGCAGGGCCGCGACGTCGCCGACCACGCGCCCGGCTCCGGGATCGGGCTGGCGCTGGTGGCTGGGTTCGCCGGCCTGCACGGCGGCCGCGCCTGGGTCCAGGACCGCCCCGGCGGGGGCGCCTCCTTCCGGGTCCTTCTCCCAGACCCCTACAGCCCAGACGCGCCCAGCACCTGAGTCAGCCCCACCGGTTCCGAGCCCTCGCGGCGTCGGTCGGTTAGCGCCGGTTAGCGCGTGGCCGTCTCCGAAGTGTGGGCCGGCGCAAGCGCGTCGTCCTCCCCGCGTTCGGCGGCCGGGTTATCTGTCACTCGACCCGGGCTGGCTCTCCAGGGAGGAGCCTGTGTCCAGCTACTGCCGCTGCCGTGGCTGGCATGGCGATGATCAGTTAGTGACCGTCGCTGTGTGAACACGACCACGGGGAGCGGTTCAGGTTCTGCTCGCGGGTGCCGGCCCGACGGTGGCCGGCCACTCCCCCATGGTGGCCGGCCACCTTGGCGGGCCAAGGACCGGGCGGCGGCCCCCCGGCCGCCCGGCGCCGCCCCGGCTGCGCGCGGCCGTTGCACGGGCAGGCCATCTACAACGACGCGCTTCGCAACCTTGACCGGCTGCTCCGGTTCGCGACCAGACGATATCGAGAGGCGCCCTGCCTGTCGTGAGTAGCCGGTTACTCTACGGGCCGATCGGGCGGGATAGGATTCGCCGCGTGGATGTCTCGTGGCCGCTGGTGGGTCGCCAGGCCGAGCTTGAGGCGCTGGCCGCCGCCATCACGGACGCCCGCGGTGGCGGTGTGGTGCTCGCCGGTGCCGCCGGGGTCGGCAAGACCAGGCTGGCCAGGGAGGCCTTGGCCCAGGCAGAGGCGGCGGGGAGCCACGTCGAGTGGGTGACCGCTACCCGAGCGGCCGCCTCCATCCCGTTCGGGGCGGTCTCCCACCTGCTCCCAGCCGCCGAGCGCCCGGGCGACGACCGGTTGGACACCCTGCGCCGGGCCGCCGTCCTGTTCGGCGAACGTGGCCGCGGGCGGCCGGTCGTCCTCGGCGTGGACGACGCTCACCTGCTGGACGACGCCTCGGCCGCGCTGGTGCACCTGCTCGCGCTGCGCGGCCTGGCCGTGGTGGTTGCCACGGTCCGGACAGGCGAGCGGGCGCCCGACGCGGTGGTCTCGCTCTGGAAGGACGGCCTGGCCCGCCGCCTCGACCTCCCGGCGCTGGACCCTGAGGCGACCGCCGAGCTGCTGGGCCGCGCCCTGGGTGGACCGATCGATGGGGTGACAAGAGAGGAGGTGCTGCGGGTGACGCAGGGCAACCCGCTGTACCTACGTGAGCTCATCCTGGGCGGCCTGGAGACCGGCGCGCTCCGCCAAGCCGAAGGGGTGTGGCGCTGGACCGGCGGACTCGCCGGCGCAACCCGACTGGCCGAGCTGGTCGAGGCCCGGCTCGGCGCCCTCACCGAACAGGGCAACGCCGCCGTCGAGCTTGCCGCCTTGGGTGAGCCCCTGCCCCTCGGCACGCTGCAGCGGCTGGTCGACAGGCACGCGATCCAGGCTGCCGAGCGCGCCGGCCTGCTGGCGCTGGAGCGATCCGGCCGCCGCACGCTCGCCCGCCTCGCCCACCCGCTGCATGGCGAGGTGCTGCGGGCCACGCTGCCGGTCGGCCGGGTCCGGGCGGCGGCTGAGCAGCTGGCGGTCGCCTTCGATGCGGGCGCGCTGCGGCGGCGAGACGACCTGCTGCGGGTGGGGGCTTGGCAGCTGGAAGCGGGCGTGGCCGCTCGCCCAGCACTCCTGCTGCGAGCCGCCGGGCAGGCCGCCGCCCGGTTCGACCACGAGCTGACCGAACGCCTGGCCCGCGCCGCCGTCGACGCGGGTGGCGGCCCGACCGCCGTGCGGGTCCTGGCCGAGAGCCTGGAGTGGCAGGGCCGGCACGCCGAGGCGGCCGCGGTCATGGAGGGCGAGCCGCCCGCCCAGGGCGCCGACCGCGCCCGCTGGGCGAGCATTCGGGCCGGGAACCTCTACTGGGGACTGGAGCGGACCGCGGAAGCCGAGGAGATCCTGCAGCAGGCCGCCCTGGCCGAACAGGGCGGTGAGGACGCGGTTGCCATGCTGGCCTGGATCCTGCTGTTCGACGGGCGGGCGCGGGAGGCCGCAGCGGTCGCCGACCGGGTGCTTGGTCGGCCTGAGGCGCCCGCCCAGGCGCTGGTGTGGGCCGCGACCGCGGCCGTGCCCGCCCTGGGATCGCTCGGCCGGCTCGGCGAGGCGCTGGCCGTGGCCGACCGGGGGCTGGCCGTGGCCAGGTCACGGCCGGCGGAGCTGCCCTGGGCCGAGACCCAGCTCGGCCTCGTCCGCTGCCTGGTGCTGCTTGGTGCTGGACGGCTCGCCGAGGCCAGCGCGGTCGGCGAAGCCGGCTACCGGACCGCGGTCGCCGACCGCTCGCCGGAACGAACCGGAGGCTGGGCCGGCTTCCGCGGACTGGTCGCCAAGGCCGAGGGCCGGGTCGTCAGCGCCGAGGCGTGCCTGCGGGAGGCGGTCGCCCTGCTGGAGGAGCAGGACCCGTACCGGTTCATGCGCTGGTGCCTGGCCGAGCTGGCCAGCGTGGCCGCCTTGGCCGGTGACCAGGAGGCGGCCTCGGCGTGGCTGGACCGGGCTGACGCCCGCGGCGGGGAAGCCAACCGGTTCTTCGACGCCTGGGTGGAACTGGATCGGGCTTGGGTGGCGGCCAGCGCGGGTGAGCTCACCAAGGCTGCCCGGCTGGCCGGCCGGGCAGCCGAGCTGGCCAGGGCCGGCGGGCAGCTCACGTTGGAGGCGGTCGCGCTCCACGACGTGGCCCGCCTGGGCGCCCCTGCGGAGGTCCAAGACCGGCTGGAGGAGCTGGCCGGCCTGCTCGAGGGCCGGCTGGCGCCGGTGCTGGCCGCCTCGGCGGCGGCCCGGGCCGCCCGGGACGGGGCAGCCCTCGACCGGATCGCGGCCGCCTTCCAGGACCTCGGCGCCCTGCTGCTGGCCGCCGAGGCGGCCGCCGAAGCCGGCCGGGCCCACCGGGCCGCCGGCCGCGACGCCAGGGCCAACGCCGCCCGGGAACGGACCGCCGCCCTGGCCGCCGCCTGCCAGGGCGCCCGCACCCCCGGCCTGGGCCCGGACGCGGTGGCC
>DASQWY010000353.1:0-2369 GCA_035640005.1 Actinomycetes bacterium | reverse complement strand
CACCGACATCGCCCAGGGCTCGGGCGGCATTCTCTACATCACCTCTAATGACCCGACCCTGATGCGCTTCAACGTGGCGACCCAGAGCTTCGAGACACCGGTGCAGATGCCCAACACCATTGCGCTGGGTGGCAACGTGGCCGTCAGCGCCACTGACGTGTGGATCACCGACTTCAATAATGACGTGGTTTGGCGCTACCCCCTCTCGGACGGGCAGTTCACGTCGTCCCCGGTTACCGACCCGGCCGACGTCGCCGTGGACGTGGCCGGCAACGCCTGGTTCACCCAGCCCGGTGACGTCAACGCACCCGGCACCAGCACCATCGGCCGGATCGACGCGGCCAGCGGGGCGGTCACGACGACCCCAACCACCGACGGTTCCACCACGGTGGCCCCGCGCAGCGTCACCGTCGCCGCCGACGGGCAGGTCTGGTTCACCGCCCGGTTCACGCCCCAGGCGGTCGGGCGCCTGGACCCGACCACCGGCGTCGTGACCATCTTCCCCACGCCGAGCAACCCTGGGCCGGAGGGCATCGCCGCCTCGCCCGACGGCTCGATCTGGTTCACCCAGACCACCAAGGGCAACATCGCCAACATCACCAACGCCGGCGTCATCACCGAGGGCAGGGTGGTCAAGGGTAGCGGCCCGGTCGGGATCACCGTCGCCCCCAACGGCGACCCCTGGTACACCATGATGGCCGCGAACAAGGTCGCCACGCTGCAGCTGCGGTAGGCCGCGGGCCGACCGGCTGACCGCGCTGCGCTCAAGCCTGTGGCCTGCCCACTCCAGAGGAGTTCGGGCAGGCCGCAGCAGTGGGGGTTCGGCCAGGCTCCCCAGCGGTATCGGCTCAAACACGCCAAGCCGCCCCGAGTGAGCGCGCAGTGAGTTCTTAGCCTCAGGCTAGGACCGCGGCGGCTCGATTGCGCGCCGGCCAAGGGTCGTCTGTAGGCCTTGGCGTGCATGGCGTATAGGCGGCCCCACCGGTCCCACCAGTTCCTGGCTGGTGCTCGACGGGAACCCAGGGTTGCGGCGTCACCGAGGTGGGGTTGCTTCGGGAACCCTTGCTGAGTATGGGATCAAGCAGCCTACGTCCTACGGGGCCGCTGCTGCCCGGGGATGGTCGTCACGGACCAGGTGCAGGTCGGCCGCGGCGGCGTTGGCCTCCAACTGCTGGACCGACCTGCAGCCGGCGACCACGCAGCTGGCGGCGGGGTGTTGCAGGCACCAGGCGATCGCCCATGCCGCCATCGCCACCCCCTCGGGGACCTCGGTGCGGCCGATCTTCTGGACCAGCTCCAGCCTGCGCCGGACTTCGGCTGGATCGTGGCCGGAGCGCCAGTCGTCGCTGGCGGTGACCCAGGCGCCCGGCCGGTACTTGCCGCTGAGGTAGCCGTTGGCCAGCGGCTCCCGCACGATCACCCCGAGGTCCTGGTCTAGGCAGGCTGGCAGGACGCCCTGCTCGGCAGTCTGGTCGATGCGGTTGTAGCCCACCTGAATGACGCTGGCGCCGACCTCGGCGGCACGCCGCGCCTGCGCGACGTCGCCGCCGCCCAGCGACACCCCCAGGTGGCGGACCTTGCCCCTGGCGACTTGCTGGTGGAGCGCTTCCCACAGCTCGTGGCGGCCGAGCAGCTCCGCCTCCGCGGAGTGCATCTGGTACAGGTCCACGTGGTCGGTCCGCAGCGCCCGCAACGACGCCTCCAGCTGGGCGACCACCTCGGCCGGCGTCCAGTGCTCGGTGCGCAGCCGCACCGGCGACCGGCCGTCGTGCCGCAGGGCCTCGGGGTGGAACCGGTGGCCGAACTTGGTGGCCACCACCCACTCGCCGCGCTGCTGGTGGATCGCGCCGCCGATGAGGGCTTCGGCCAGGTGGTCGCCGTAGCACTCTGCGGTGTCGACCAGGTTGACGCCAAGCTCGCGAGCCCGCCCGAGCAGCTGGTCGACCTCCGGTTGGGTGAAGCTGCGGCCCCACTCGCCGCCAAGCTGCCAGGTCCCAACGCCGATGACCGAGACCCGCAGTCCGGTCCTGCCTAGCCGGCGGTACTTCATTCCTGGCCCCTTGGATCGGCACGTTGGGCTGCAAGCCTGGCACAAGTCGAGACCGCCAGCAGTGCGCGAGGCTGCCGGATCACCCTGCGTGGCAGCCAGGCAGGCGTCTGATGGCCGCCGCAGGCGGCGCGGACCGAAGGTCCGCCCAAGATCGCGGCCGTGGCGATGAGTCGGTCGCGCGAGGCGCACCGCTCGGCCCGGCCTGCGCTGCACTACTCCCCAGGGGGCAGGACCGCGACGTGGGAGAGCACGGCAGCGCCGGCCGGGCGGCCACGACCATCCGCGTTGGAGGCTCACACGGGCGGCTGGCGGACTAGGC
>DASQWY010000352.1:0-2726 GCA_035640005.1 Actinomycetes bacterium | reverse complement strand
GGTTGTTGGTCAGGATGACGCCGTCGGAGCGGAGGATCACCCCGGAGCCTTCCGCCTCGCCGGCGGCGGAGCGCACCGTGACCGACACCACGCTGGGGGCGACCGCGGCGGCGACGCTGGCCAGCGAGTCGCTGGCGCTGGCGCTGGAGCTGGCGGTGGAGGCGGTGGCGCTGGCCACCACGGCGGGCTGGTCGTCCAGCCTGGTGGCGGTGTAGGCGCCGGCCACCCCGGAGGTGAGCGCCAGGCCGAGCGCGGCGGCGCCGGCGGCGAACCGGCGCGGCCAGCGCCAGCGCCCCTCCCGCACCTCCCAGGGCGGTTGGACGATGGTGGGGTCGGCGAGTCCGGTCGACATGGTCGCCTCCGAGGGGTCGGCACGCTGCTGCTGCTACCACCCTGCGGCAGCGGGCTTCGACCCGGATGGGAGGCGGCTGGGGGTCGGCTGTGAACCGCCGGCGCTATCCTCCGCGGAGCGAAGGGAGGAGGGCGCATGCCGTTGCTGCCGGGCAGCCGGGCCCGCGTCAGCCTCGTCAAGCGCCACCCGCCGGACGTGGAGTACCCGGTGGTGGTGGTCGCCGACGACGGCACCCACGTGGTCGTGCGCGGGCCGTGGTCGCTGGCCGAGGCCCGCGACCTCGGCTACGTGCGCTTCGAACCGGGCGACGTGTTCACCGAGCACTACTGGCGCGACCGCTGGTACTCGGTGAAGGAGGTGCGCGGCCGCGGCGGCGCGCTGAAGGGCTGGTACTGCGACGTCGCCCGCCCGGTCCGCGTCCGCGAGGGGCTGCTGGTCTCCGAGGACCTCGACCTGGACCTGTGGGTGTCGGCCGACCGGCGCACGGTGCTCCGCCTGGACGAGGACGACTTCGCCGCCAGCGGCCTGCAGGACCGGGACCCGGCCGCGGCCACCGCCGCCCGGCGGGCGCTGGAGGAGCTGGAACGGCTGGCCCGCGACGGCTTCCGCGGGATCACGGGGAGCTGACACCCCCGCTATACTCAAGCGCATGCTTAACCAAGTCACCCTGCTTGACCGGGTGTTCCACGCGCTCGCCGACCCGAGCCGCAGGCTGATGGTGGAGCGGCTGGGCCGCGGGCCGGCGTCGGTCAGCGAGCTCGCCAGGCCGCTCACCATGACGCTGGCGGCCGTGGTGCAGCACCTGCAGGTGCTGGAGGCGAGCGGCCTGGTCCGCACCGAGAAGGTCGGGCGGGTGCGCACCTGCCGCATCGAGCCGGCGGCGCTGCGCACGGCCGAGCAGTGGATCAGCGAGCGGCGCAGCGGCTACGACGCCTCGCCGCCGGGCGGGTAGCATCGGGGGCATGTGCCGCAACATCACCACCCTCCGGGGCCTGGAGCCGCCCGCCACCACCGAGGAGATCGAGGCCGCTGCCCGCCAGTACGTCCGCAAGGTCAGCGGCATCACCCGCCCGACCGCCGCCACCGACGAGGCCTTCGAGCAGGCGGTCGCCGCGGTCGCCCGCGTCACCGCCGAGGTGCTGCGCGAGCTGCCGCCGCGGCGCCAGCCGCCCAGGAACCTGCCGCCGCTGCGCCGCCCCGAGGTGCGCGCCCGCCTGGGCTGAGCCCGTCCCCGTAACGTTGCCGGGACGGAGGCGGGCCACAGTGGCGCCGGAGGTGAGCTGGGTGCGGATACCGAGGCGGTGGCCGAGCGTGGCCGCGGGTGCGCTGTGGGCGCTGACCGTGCTCGGCCTGGTCGCCGCCGCCTGGCTCGACCACCTGATGCGCCGGGCCGGCCGGACCGACCTGTCGAGCACGGCGATCGCCAACATCCCCGAGGTGGTGGCGGCGCTGAGCGCGGCCACGGTCGGGGCGGTGCTGGCCGGCCGCCGCCCGCGCCACCCGGTGGGCTGGCTGCTGCTGGGCCAGGGGCTGGTGGTGCCGGTCTCCAGCGCCGCCAGCGCCTACGCGCACTACGGGGTGATGGTCCGGGCCGGGAGGCTGCCCGCCGCCGGCTACCTGGCCGGGCTCGCCAACGGCGTCTTCTTCCTGTGGTTCTCCCTGGCCGGCTTCGTCGCGCTGCTGACCCCGACCGGGTCGCTGCCCTCGCCCCGCTGGCGCTGGTGGGCCAGGGTGGCGGCGGCCGCGGCGGCCGTGCAGCTGCTCGCCTCGACGCTGGACCCGTACCCGCTGGTGCCGGAGGACCCGGCGTTCCTGAACCCCCTCGCCCCGCCGGCGCCGCTGGCCCGGCCACTGGGGGTCGTTGGCGGCGCCGGCACCGTGATCTCGCTGCTGGCGCTGGTGGTGGCGGTCGGGTCGCTGCTGCTGCGCTTCCGCCGCGCCCGCGGGGCCGAGCGCCAGCAGCTTCGCTGGGTGGCGTTCGCCGCCGGCGTGGTGGCGCTGCTGGCCGTGGTCGCCCTGCTCGCCTGGGGGCTGCTGACGGTGCTGCTCGGCCTCGCCTACGCGGCGGTGGTGCTCGGGTTCGGCCAGCTGCTGCCGCGGGGCTCCAGCCTGGCGGTGGCGGCGGCGTTCCAGCCAGCCCGCCGCCGCGTCCAGGACGCCGTCGACCGGCGCTTCAACCGCCGCCGCTACGACGCCGCCCAGACCATCGCCGCCTTCAGCGCCCGGCTGCGCCGGCAGGTGGACCTGGACACCCTGACCGCCGAGCTGCTGGGCGT
Source organism: Actinomycetes bacterium (assembly GCA_035640005.1). GTDB lineage: Bacteria > Actinomycetota > CALGFH01 > CALGFH01 > CALGFH01 > DASQWY01. The sequence goes on along the minus strand of DASQWY010000352.1, from coordinate 98 downwards.
GGTCGACCAGACCGTGCAGCCGACGACCGCGGCGCTGTGGCTGCGCCACGGCGCGCCGCCGGGGTAGTCAGGCGCGGGGGCGGGGCGGGCGCAGCGCC
>DASQWY010000351.1:0-3089 GCA_035640005.1 Actinomycetes bacterium | reverse complement strand
CCGGGCGGTGGCCGCCTACCGGGAGCGGCTGCCCGGCCTGCAGCTCGCCCGCCACGAGGACCTGTCGGCCGACCCGGTGCCCGCCTTCGCCGCCCTGTACGGGCGGCTGGGCCTGCCGTTCGGCGAGCGGGCCAGGCGCGCGGTGCTGGCCTCCAGCACCGCCGCCGAGCGCGGCCAGGGGGTGATGCGCTGGTCGCTGGGACGCTCCGGGATGTCCAAGACCGCCGCCAGGCGCCTGGACAGCCGCGCCAACCTGGAGGCGTGGCGGCAGCGGCTGGAGCCCGCCGAGGTCGAGCGGGTCCGAGAGCTGACCGCCGACGTGGCGCCGCTGTTCGGCTACGCCTCGGCGAACGGCAGCCGGTAGGGCCAGCCGGGGAACTGCGCGCGGCCGTCGTGCTGCCAGCACTCCAGCTCGAACGCCCGCCCGGCCTTGTCCACCCGGACCAGCCCGAACCCCTCCCGCTTCAGCGACCGGTCGCCCAGGTCGTGGTCCCCAGCCGGGTGGTGGGACCGGAAGGTGGCCTGGTCGATGCGGGGGTTGGCGACCGCAAGCACGTGCATCCGGTTGCCGAACGCGTCGGTGAAGTCGCCGGTGAACGGGCTGGCGCCGGCGCGGGGCAGCCGCCCCGCCGGCTCGAACCAGCGCTGCCAGGCGGTGCCGGCGGCGGGGGCGACGAACTGGACGGGGCCGTCGTCGAAGCCGTCCAGGCCGTGCCGGACCAGGCTGGCCAGGTGCTGGTCGCCGGAGCACAGCAGCGCGCCGGCCCGCTTGACCAGCTTCAGGGCGCGGCGCCGCGCCCGCGGGTAGGCGTCGTTGTCCGGGTTCCAGGTGGGCTTGCCGTCCGGGTCGGTCAGCAGGCAGCCCCAGAGGGTCTGCGACAGGCACAGCTTCGGGTCGCCGGCGTCCGTCGCCGCCCAGGCGGTGAGGAAGCGCTCCTGGCGCTCGCCGAGGATCGCCAGGGTGGCGGGGTCCAGCCGCACGCCCTCGGCGTCGCGGGCGTCCTTGCCGCCGCCCTTGAACTTGCGGTCCTCGACCAGCGCGAAGCTGACCCCGCCGTAGCGGAAGGCGCCGTAGTAGACGCCGATGCCCCGGGCGACCGGGGTGGGGTCGTAGGGGTCGGGGTTGTGGCCGCACTGCACCGCCTGGACCAGGTTCACCCAGCCGGGGTCGTGGTCGTAGCCGCCGCGGCCGGGGTCGCCGCCGGGCGAGGGCGCGCCCGCGTTGCCCCACAGGTTCGGCTGGTACACGTCGTGGTCGTCGACCAGCACCACGGTGGGGACCGCGCGGGTCAGGTCGCGGAACGCCCACAGCCACAGGTACCACCGGTAGAGGGCGTCCAGGGTGGGGGCGGGGCCGCGGGCCTTGGTGGTCGGCCGGTGCTCGTAGTACTGGTCGCCGAGGGCGGCCAGCAGGTGCGGCCGGCGGGCGCGCAGGCCGGCGACCACCTCGTCGTAGGGGAAGTACAGGTTCTCGGGCGTGTACAGCCCGAGCGGCCGCGCCCCGGGGATCCGCTGGTCGGCGGCGCTGGCCACGTTGAGCGGGCGGAAGCTGTGGATGGTGCAGTCCAGCAGGCCGACGCGCAGCTCCGGCTGGCCGGCGGGGTCGGCCGCCACGGCGCCGGCGAAGCGCTGCCCGGACCCGGGGTGGACCACCTCGTACTCCCAGTCCCTGCCCGCGTCCCAGTCGGCGACCCGCAAGGTGGCCGCCCAGCCGGGGCCGGCGGTGGCGCCGGGCCCGTCGCGCCACTGCCCGCCCGGCTCGCGCAGGCGCAGGCGCACCTCCCGCGGCTCGTCCTGGCCGAGCGGCAGCAGCTGCGCGGTGAGCTTGAGCACCTTGCCGTTCAGCGAGTACAGGGTGGCAAGGATCGGCCCCTCGGCCCGCTCCGGCCGCTCGGCCACCTTGGCGCCGGTGGTGGCCAGCAGGCGGAACCAGTGCCTGGCGCCGCCCTGCCGGGCGCTGGCCGACGACACCAGCGCGATCCCGCCGACCAGCAGCGCCCCGTCGACGTGGCGCAGCACGCCGGCGGCCAGCAGCCCGCCGGCGTCGTCCAGGGCGCGCAGCCGCAGGGTGAAGCGGCCGCCGCCCTCGGGGTCCAGCTCCAGCAGCAGCTCCACGTCCTCGTCCGCCTGCCTGGGCGGGCGCGGGCCCGCGGGCCGCGTGCCCGGCAGCGGCCGGTAGGCGAACTGGGCGGCCTCGTCGGTGTGCTCGCGGAAGCGGACGGCGCCGTCGGCCTCGTAGACGCACAGCAGCCCGCCGCCGCGGCCGGAGGCGCCCTGCACCAGGGCGGCCGCGCGGTGGTCCAGCCGGCCGCCGCCGGCCCCGAGCAGGTAGCCGGAGAAGCCGCCGCCGGGCGCCAGCGTGCCGGTGCGCACGCTGAGCCGCGCCGGCCGGTCGCCGGCGACCAGCTCGCGGGTGAGCACCGCCACCGTGCGGGTGCGCATCGGGCCCTCGTCGGTGACGCACTCCAGCCGCCCGCCGTCCAGCCGCCAGTCCTGCAGGCGGTTGGCCCAGTAGGTGGGGCCGAGCCAGGTGCGGGTGACGCCGGCCTCCAGGGTGTCCACCCTGGGGAACCGCGCCGGGGTGGGCGGCGCCGGCGGCAGCGGGCCGGCGGCCGGCCGCCGCCGCGACCACGGCCCCAGCAGCCAGGCCAGCACGGCCGCCACGCCGCCGCCTCCCGCGGCCAGGAAGGCGCGGCGGGTAACCCTGCGACCCACGTGCCTGCACGTCCCCTCGAGCTCGGGTGATGGCGCCGCTGCCACGGCGACTCAGCAGTGTAGGCCGTCGCGGTCCGATGCGGGCGCGGTCGCCGGGGCTCCCCCGACGGAACCGGACCTAGGTGTTCACCGCGTCGCCGAGCCCGGCAGCCGGACCTGCCAGCTTCAACCGCATGACCACCACACTCCCGCCGCCTGGGCGCTCCGCCACCCAGGCGTGCCCGCCGGCCGCGTCCAGGAAGCGGCGGACCAGGAACAGGCCGAGGCCGTTGCCGGGCCGGCCGCGGCCGCCGTCGGTGCCGCCCGGGCCGGGGCCGTGGTCGGCGACCACCACGTCGACCACGCCGCCGTCGGGCTCCGGACGCACCTCGACC